>JAYVRP010000644.1:0-19298 GCA_043776215.1 Rhodoferax sp.
GTTGTCAGTCCAGGTGCCACTTCGAAGCAGACGGCCCTGCGCATCCCATTCGACGCCGAAACCGTTGCGCTTGTCGTTGACGTAGTCGCCCTCATAGCGCATCCCGGTGCTCGTTGTGCATGCGCCTGGCCCCGTCCTGCGTCCTTCGGCCAGGATGGCGACGCAACGGTTGCCAGAGCGCCAGAAATACTGGCCGCCGGAGAATTTGCCATTTGCAAATTCACCCTCCATTCGCAGCGAGTTGCTCTTGTTGTTCGTGTTGACGCCATAAGAATAGACGCCAAGCCTGTACCTGCCATCGGCAAAATACCCAGCGAACTGGTCCCCGTCAAAATCTCCGGTAATCTTTCGGATACCCAGGCCATCCCGTGGCGACGACACCCCGCTGGCTTGGGCCAGTCGAGCCGCGTCCCGCCCGCGCGACGCCGCGGCATCGCTCTGACTTGCGACCCTGCGCGCCCGTTCGGCCGCCGCGCGCACTTGCGGATGCAGTTGCGACAGGTCATACGGCGCCGGTACGCTGGGTGCCACGGACTTCTTCGCCACCTGGGCCGCTGCCTGCGCTGCGGCCGCGCGCAACGCCTGCTCCTTGTCCCTGGCTTCCCGGGACGCCTTTTCCTGCGCCTGTTTCTGCCGCTCCAGTTCCTGACGCGCCTCGTTCAATTGCTGCGAAGCCAGGCGCTCGCGCTCGGCTTGCGTGCGCGCTTCCTTTTCGCGCTCGGCCGCATCCAGTTTCTCGCGCGCGATCATCTGGTCCTGCGCCTGCTGCGCCGCCACACGCAGACGTTCAGCCTGGTCGCGCGCCTCTTTTTCTTTTGCCTCCATTTCCTTTGCACGCGTCTGTGCTTCCTCCATCGCAACCTGCGCTCGCCGCGCGTCGGCCTGGAACTTGCCATAGACCATGTAGCCAGCCAGAGCGGCCACCAGGAGACCACCAATGCCGATCATGGAAAGGTAGGACACCTTGCGCTGGGACACGTTCTTTTCATTCGCGCGGGGCGCCGCGATTTCCGGCTCCGGCGGCGCCACCGGCAGCGCCGGCGTGGTCGCGGCAACCGGCGGCCCCGCCTTGTCTGGCGCAGGAGCTTCCTGCATCGCCTCGAGTTGCCTGCGCACAAAGCCTTCGAACGCGCCGTCTGGATAGTCCTTCAGGAAGGCCCGGAGGGTCGTGGCGCTTATGCTGGCCTGGGCCGCGGTGAACGCCTCGAGTTCTGCTGCCCTGCCCTGGGCGCGCTCGATGTGCGGCGACGGTCCGAGTCTGGCTTTGCGACCAGTGCGCGTTTCGATCGAACGTACCAGGCTCTGAAAGCCGGCATGCGTCAGTTCTCCATCCCAGTCGATCAGGTCGTCGGTATGCGTCTGGCCGAAACCGAAGGGCAAGTCCACCCGGTCGATGCGCACCGGGCAGAGTTTGTTCTTGGCGTGGCTGGCCTCGTCCATCACGAAGTCGCTTTCGACCGACCGCTCGCTCCACAACACAATGGCCGCCTTGCACTGGTCGATAACCTCGCGGATCACCTTGCGATATCGATCACCGGACAGCAGGGACAAGTCCCACCAGACGTCGAATCCCAGTTGCCTGAGCGCGTTCGCGAGGCGCTCGGCAACCTTGACGTCCTGTCGCCGGTAAGAGATGAAGATGTCCGCCATGGACGATGCACCTTTCAAACTTGCGGTTTGACGACCGATGACGCCGATGTGCGCAATGCATCGCTTGAACCGCCACTGTCGTCAAGCAGGTGATTACGGGCATTGCCGCTGCCAGTCTAATCCAAACTCACTGCCGCAGCCAGACTGATGTAGCCTCTGTTGAGGCGCCCACTCGCCCAAAACGCTCGACTGGTAATCTGGTTGGAACAGGAAAAATAACCCCTAGATCCAAGCGTTTCAGTCATGACATTGACTCGCCAATGCTGCGCCGCTTCACTGATGCCAACACCATGGACCAACGCCTGATCGTCGACTGGTAAGCTGATCCCGAGCCGCGTGCTTGTTGTACTTCAACACAAAAAGGACAGGGGCTTCCGTTCGACCGCAGATTTCCCTAGAATCCATTCTCGCGCCACAGATGGCGCGGCGACTTCGACGACTTTGTGGCGGCGATGCTCCTCGGCTATGCTGGTTTTTCGCGCTTCGTTTGCAACTTGGTCGTTGGTCTCGCCACTGCACGGGGGTGCCAATGATGACGGACACGCGTGGATTCGTGAGCAGTCGGCTCGGGGCCGTTGGCTGCACAGCAGCAGTACTGCTGGTGCTTGGCCTAGTGAACTGGGCCGGCCTGCCACAGGCCTTGGCAGCAACCTTTAAGCCAACCCAGATTCGGCTATCACCACCGAGGCACGTGCCGATAAGCCAAAAACCTGCCCTGGCGGGCACCAAAACGGGCGGACTTGGGCCAAGTGCCAGCCTGGCACCCCCCAAAACCCATTTACAGATTTACGGGGACGGAGGCACCAAATTGGATGGCGCCCAGGCGAAATTACCAGCGCCGCACTTCCGCATCATCGATGCGGTGACGGCTGCGCCCAGGGCAACCCCAGCCGTCACCCCAGGCCTTGCAGCGCTTCACCACTTTTACGCGCCGGCCGCCGATCTAGCCCGCGAGCGATTGCCCGTCGCCGTCTTTCGAGCCGAAAGGGCGCAACAACAATTTACCGAGGTGGCCGGCGTGACTGAGCTAGTCGACATGCGGCAAGCCGCGCGACTACCTGACGTAGCCATTGATGCCGCCGGGCAGTTGGCCGCCCGCCTGATCCTTGCCGCGTTGGAAAACTTGCCGTTATTAGACCTCTATATTTCGAAAGAGGATGCCCAAGCGCGTCTGGTAGGTGCGCTGGAGAATGCCGACAAACTAGGATCGAGCCCTATTGGCAGCCGGGTCTGGGCCGATCTATTGGCTAAAGACTTCCCATCGTGGGCCTACCAACCTAAAGGCACCGTGCTGACCACCAGTGAACCCGGAGTCGTGAGCTACCGTGTCGATTCCGCGTATCTGCCATCGACACGTACACCGGTCAATATCGCAGCCTTCGCGGACGGCATGATGCCCCGACGGCTACAGCTACTGACCAAGTAGCAGGAAAGTGCACCGAGCCGCTTTCGCGCAAAGCACCTCGGGAGACTTATGCCGGGCATGCTATTCATCAGCTACCGACGTACCCATCAAGTAGCTGTTGACGCGGTCAGCGCGCTGCTCGTTGCCCATGGCGTGACGGTGTGGCTTGATCGACGCGACATCGCGGCACTTGACGACTTTCCCGATCGCATACGTGAGGGCATCGCCCACAGTCATGCCGTACTGGTGTGGTGGTCGAGCGACTATGCCGACTCGGACATTTGTCTTCAGGAGTTCCGGCTTGCCTGGCAATTGGCCCGGTCGCACCCGGATGATGAGGGGCCGCGGATCTGGATCCTCAATCCAGAGACGAGCGGCGTGTCACACATTCACGCGGGCGATCTGGGCTCGCAGAGCTTCCTCAGCCCGCCGTTGCCAGACAACATGGTAGCCTGGGCTGTGGCTCGTCATGCCGCGCTGACCACACTTGCACGGTTCGGCACGCTGGCTGCCGACTACAGCGCGGCGACCGCGCCTGTGTGGCACGGCGGGCCCACCGGCGGCCCCGCGTTTGTCGGGCGGGGCAGCGAGCTGATGCGCATGCATAGCGTCATGTTCCCCACCACTCTGAACGGCAACATGTCACCCATCACGTTACAGTTGCACGGCATTGCGGGGGTCGGCAAGAGCGCCCTGTCAGCCTCCTATGCCAAGGCATTCGGCGCTGCATACCCGGGCGGCATATGGTGGTTCAACTTGTCGGCCAAGTCCGAATCCGCGTTCGACAGCGTGGACGACGCCGGCATGGTGTGGTTGTGGGCGCTCGGGGAGGCACTGGGCTTGCGCCCCGGCTTGCTGGCCGAGGTCAGTAGAGATGACGATGGCTGTGCACTGCCTCCGCCGCAGGTGCGCGAGCGTCTTTCGCGGTATCTGTCGGCGGGAGACAAACCCAAGCCGTACTTGTGGGTGCTCGACAAACTGCCCGCAGTGCAGCGACGCGACATTCGCGAGAAGATCATTTCCTTCCTTTGCGCACCTACCCATGCCGGCCGCACGCTGATAACCTGCCATGACGCGCTGCCGTCGGCCGGTGCTACAGCGATCATGGTGCCCCCACTGCCAGCGGCGGACGGTCAGAAGCTGCTTGGATGTTATTTGGCGCCAGCGCAGCGCCAGCAGGAGCGCCAAGTGATTGGGGAACTGGTCGCTGAGGTCGGTGGCCACCCGCTGGCCCTGATGCTGCTGGGCGAGTCTGTGAAAGACTCGCCGTGGGGTCTGACGCCGGTGCTGGAGCAAGTGCGCGAGCTTGGCGCACTGGCCAGCATGGAGCAGATTCAATGCGAGCTGAGTTCCGTTTTGGGTGCACTGGCGCCAAGCGTGACAGCAGCCATCCAGGTCAGCCTCAAGCCGCTTGGAGACGCCCACCGGCGGCTGCTCGCGCTGGCCAGCGTCTGCGCACGGAACACGCGCATTCCGATGCGCTTGCTCGAGCGGGCCTTTCACGTGCCCGAGCATGGCGGTGGGCAGGTTGGAGCGGGCAATGGATTTAAAAATGCCCTTGCCGCACTGCACGGGGCCTCGCTGTTGAGCCTTGACCTGCATGACCGGCAGCATGCCACGGTGCATTCCCTGGTCGCGGCAGTGCTATTGCAGTCACTGGGCCGCCCGCCGAAACCCGAGCAGCAGGCCATCGCGGAGGCTCTGCTGGCGCGCCTTTCGCGCCTGGACTCGGACGCCAGTGCCTTTGTCGATTTGCGCGCTGATGCGCCGCATGTACTGACACTGCTGGCGGCCCATGATTCGGCCCAGCCATCGCCAATCGACGACCACGCCGCAGTACTGTTGGCGCGTCGCCTGGCCCTGCTCCACGATGCCAGTGGCCATCCAGACCGTGCATTGGCGGCGGCGAGCCAGGCAGTGGCGCTGGCGGCGCGGCGTCTGGCTGCCGACGACCCGGACTACCTGCGCGCCCAGATCGCTCTGGCCAGCGCGAAGGCCGCCACTGGCGCACTGGACGCAGCGGTCAAGTTGCTGCAAACGCTGCTGCCTGCCGCACAGCGAGTGTTCGGCGCGACCGACGATGACGCACTGGTGGTCTCGAACCTGCTGGCGACGACGCGTTACCAGCAACACCGATTCGACGAAGCCGAGCAACTTCAGAGGACGCTGCTCGACGCCGTGCGCGACCTACCTGACGACCGCTACGCTGTCAAGCTGGCCGCATTGAGCGGCCTGGCTGCTACGCTCCATCAACAAAATCATTTGCCTGAGGCCCACGAGTTGCAGGAGCGCGCGCTTGCACTTGCGGAACGAATGGCTCCAGCGGGTCATCCGGACACAGTGGTAGCGCTACACAACCTGGCAGCCACCCGGCTAGCCCAAGGGGAAATCGACCAGGCGATCATGCTGTTGAGACGTGCGCTGCTGCAGGCCGAAACTGTCCTCGGCACCGACCACCCCACCACCCGCCTGACCCGCAGCGCGCTGGCTGACGCGCTGGTCGGACACCAGGCGTATGAAGAGGCGATCACGCTATACCAGCAGGCGATGGCCGACGCGACCCGTGAACTCGGTGCCGATCACCCGGAAAGCCTGGTCGTGCTGAGCCGATTGATCGGTGCCACCGATGCCTTCGGCCGGCACCAGGACGCCGACGCACTTGAGAAGATTCTTGTCGCTACGGCTGCACCTGTACTGCCGGCAGGCCACCCGGACGCATTGGCCGCGATCGAAAGCCTGGCAAATGATCTGCACTTGAGAGGCAGGCCGATCGGCCACTTGGCGCCGCTGTTCGACCAGGTGTTGCAGGCGCGACTTCGTGACTTGGGCGAAGGACATGAAGAAACCATACACGCGTTCAGCAACCTGGCGCTTGCAAGTGCGCAGGCCGGCGCCATCGAGGCCGCAGTCTCGTTGCGGTGGCGGGCTTTGCAGGCTACACGGGAATTGCCATCCGATGCCCCGCGCCGGAACGCGTTGATGCAACACGCGCACATGGAACTGATTCTGCTGCTGGATCAACTTGGCCAGCACACGGCGGCGCGCCAGGCCGAGATAGAGGCTGGTGTCGATCTCCTGCCATTTTTCCGGTCATTGCTGTTGCACTGAAGTTTCTCCCCCGGAAGTGTTGCCCGCGCAGCCGTCTTCATCGGCCAAGCTGGAGTGTGAATCCCGAGCCGGCAAAAACCAATGGCACCTGCTGCGGCGGACAAACCATGTTGGACTGGACCGTCGCAGGCCAGCGGCGAAATAGCAAGACCCATCCAGCCACCAGCCCATCCAGCCAGTCAGTCTTGTCATCGGCAATTGGCTTACATATACTGTCCGTCCACCGACAGCAGACGTCAACATCAAGGGAGGTCACCGTGGCCAAAACCGCCTTGTGCATCGGCATCAACAACTACCCTGGCACGCATATGGACCTGCAGGGTTGTATCAACGATGCGGAAGACTGGGCGTTGGAGCTCACGTCGCGCGGATTCTCGGTCACCAAGCTGATCGACGCCAAAGCCACCAAAGCGGCCATGGCCAAAGCCTTTAAGGCCATTGTCGGCGGCGCGAAGAAAGGCGATACCGTTGTCATCACGTTCTCCGGTCACGGTACCTATGTGCCCGACTTGAACGGTGACGAGGTCGATGGCCTGGACGAAGGACTGTGCCCCTACGACCTGCAGACTGGTGGTGCGGCCTTGCTGGACGACGAAATCCACGCAATCTTCGCTTCGCGCGCGCCGGGCGTGCGTCTGGTGCTGATCTCGGACAGTTGCCACTCCGGCACCGTGACACGCGCGGCCGCGGCGGATCCGGATGCGCTCGACGCTCCGCGCCCGCGCTTCATGCCGATGGGCAATTGGCTGCCCCCGGAAAAGCTGCCGCGCGGCGCGGGCGGCGCGCCCCTCACGACGGCGCCGACCGCCTCCGGCGTCTCGGCCTTCACGAAAGCGTTGTCGCGCGTTTCCGGGGACCTGCTGTTGGCGGGTTGCAAGGAAGGGCCGAACAATTTCAGTTACGACGCCCGCATCAAGGGCCGCCCGAACGGCGCGTTCACCTACTACGCGCTGAAGGCATTGAAGACCCTCAAAGCCGGCGCCACATATGCCGACTGGCAGGCGGCGATCAACCCAGCCTACCTGCCGTCTGCCAGTTATCCGCAGAGCCCCCAGATCGTGGGCAGCGCGGATGCGCGCAAACGCAAGATATTCAGCTGACCCTTGTCCATCACTGCGGGCGGGTGGGCAAAAGACAAGGAGACCGACCATGGCCGAGTCCAAAATCACGCTCAAACTCCATGGGCGTGAGAACACCCCGGCTCTGCCGGCCGGGCTGACACCCGCCGCCCGCTCGATCGAACAGGGCAAGGATGAGTTCCTGCCCGCCGGTTATCTCAAGCCCACGGGAAGCTTCGATGTCGGAGCCAGCGCGCGCGGCACGGTCGAGGGCGTGGCGGAGAAAACACATGCCGCACAAGGCGACGAGATCGTCGTGCTCGAGCTGACCGATGGCAGCACCTTCATCAGCAGCGGGACCCGGCTGCGCGACACCCTGCGCCAGACCCATCCCGAACTGCTGGGGCCTGACGGCGAAATCCTGCTGGAGAAGCTGCGTGCCGATGGCGCGGTGCCGCGCGGTTTCCTGGGCGACGCCGCCGGTGGCCTGATCAGCAAGGTCTACACGCTGGTCACGCAGCCCCTGGGTGACAGCATCCTGGACAAGGCCCTGGAACTGCTGAAGGGCGAAGGCGTGGCCGAGGCCGCGCAGCTCGGCGTGAGTTGGCTGGGGACCAAGGCCTTGATGGCGGCGATCGAGTCGCGTCTCAACGGCAAGATGGGTCTTTACCGCTGGATCGGCGCCGCAGGTAGTCCGGAGGACCTGCAAGCACCTGGCTTTGCCGCCAGCGACCTGGAGCAGCTGAAGACCAAGCCGATGCTGGTATTCGTCCATGGCACCGGGTCGAGTTCGCAGGGAAGCTTCGGCGACTTGCGCAGCGGTGACCGCGATTTGTGGAGCATGTTCGAACACCAGTTCAGCGGCGGCATTTTCGCCTTCGAACATCGCACCCTGTCGCAAAGCCCGATAGAAAACGCACTGGCGCTCGCCGAGTCCCTGCCCAAAGGCGCCCATGTCAGCCTGGTGTCGCACTCGCGCGGCGGGCTGGTGGCCGACCTGCTGTGCCTCGGCGACTTCGATGCGCTGATCGACACTTATGCCTATCAGTTCGAGGGCACGGGCGACGCGGATGCCGCGGAGGCCCAACGCGTCATCGGCGAACTGGAAACCGCCCATGCAAACCAGCGCGCCGACCTGCGCCGGCTGGGCAAGTTACT
This sequence comes from Rhodoferax sp., assembly GCA_043776215.1. Lineage (GTDB taxonomy): Bacteria > Pseudomonadota > Gammaproteobacteria > Burkholderiales > Burkholderiaceae_C > CAISIP01. Next base: position 8,380 of record JAYVRP010000644.1, read on the forward strand.
GCGCGAGCGCGAGATCGTCGTGCAGCGCTACGTGCGCGTCGCGAGCCCGGCCAACGGAACGCGGCTGGCAAGTGCCAACTTCGATCTGTTCATGTCGGGCCTGTTGACATTGATCGGCCAGGTGCCCTTCTTTTTTGGCAGCCCGTTTTATGCGGCGTTCAAACGCGTTGTCATCGAGATCGCGAAGAACCGCACCAACCCCCACCTGGTGCCTGGCATCGAAGCGATGTTGCCCGATTCGCCCATGGCCCGGCTGTTGCGCGACGCCCCGGTGCGCGCCGGCATCAGCATGGCCGTGATTGCCGGTGACATCGAAGGCGGCAACCTGCTCAAGCGCCTGGGCGTGCTGCTGACCGACTTCCTGTTTTTCGACAACACCGACAACGATCTGGTTGTCGACACCGTGGCCATGCTGGCCGGAGTCGCACCCACGGCAGGCGCCAAGGTGCTGTTCGACCGGGGCGCCGACGTGTCGCATTTTCGCTACTTCACCAACATCGACACCCGCGCCGCGCTGCGCGACTGGCTGGTAGCCGAGCAGCCGGCGCTGATCGACGCCTTCCGTGCGATGCCCGATCCGGCCGAATACGCGGATGCGTTGCAGGCTGCGGCGTTGCGCGACGCCACCGCCGCCGACCGGCCGATCGTCATCGTGCTGCCAGGCGTCATGGGCTCGCACCTGAAACGTGGCAAGGACGACCGCGTGTGGTTCGACCCGCTGGACATCGCCAAAGGCGGCTTGCAGAAGATCGCGTTCGGACAGGCCGACGTCGAAGCCGATGACCTGTTCGCCATGTTTTACGGCAAGTTGTGCGAAGAACTGGCCAGCAGCCACCGGGTGGAGCGATTCGCCTACGACTGGCGCCAGCCGCTGGACGTGCTGGCCGAGCGTTTCGGCGCCCTGCTGGACCACTTGCTGAAAGAAACGAAGCAGCCGATTCGCCTGCTGGCGCACAGCCTGGGCGGGCTGGTGGTACGCGCCACCATCCACAAGCGTCGTGCGGTGATGGACGAGCTGATGGCACGCGACGGCGCGCGACTGGTGATGCTGGGCACGCCGAACCAGGGCGCGCACTCGATGGTCGAAAACCTGATCGGCAAAGGCGACACCTTGCGCACGCTGGTGCGGCTGGATTTGGCGCACGACATGCAGCAGATACTGGATATCGTGGCCGGTTTCCGTGGCGCGCTGCAGCTGCTGCCCAAGCCTGGCTTCACGGACATCTTCCAGGGCCAGGATGGCGGCGGCGAGCTGCTGGATTTCCAGAAGGCCGAGACCTGGGTCGGTTTCAAGGACAAGGTGCGCGACCTCTGGTTCGGCAACGGACGGGTCGGCCAGCCTTCGCAGGCGGTGCTCGATGCGGCAAGCTGGCTTTGGACCGCCGACGGCATGGCCAAGCCGGCGCTGCCGGCCGAGTACGAGAGCAAAAGCGTGTACATCTTCGGCGCCGCACGCAACACGCCCTGCGGCGTCCGCGAAGAAAGTGGCCGTCTGAAAATGGTCGGCACCACGCGCGGCGACGGTACCGTGACCTGGGAGTCGGGCCGTATCGGTGGCATCGGCGGGTTTTACTACATGGCGGCCGAACACGGCGACCTGCCCGCGACCAAGGAGCACTTCCCTGCGCTGGTCGAACTGTTGACTTCGGGCACCACATCGCGCCTGTCCATGCAGCCTCCGGCGGTGCGCGCGATCGAGCAACCGACACCGGTGAGCTACGACGCCGGACCGCCCATCGCCGACGATACCGACGCGTTGCAGCGCGCTCTGATGGGCGGCTCTCTGCGCAACCGCGTGCCGCCGCGTCCCAAGCACCGCCTGCAGGTCACGGTCAAGGCGACGGACCTGCGTTTCGTGTCGCAGCCGATCATGGTCGGCCACTACGAACACGACCCGATCGCCGGGCCGCAGGCACTGATCGACCGCGAGATCCTCAATGGCGACCTCAGCGAGCGTTTCAACCTCGGCCTCTACACCGGGCCGCTGGGGACCGCGACTTCGGTACTTCGCGTGCCCAATCCATACGAGCGCCGGCGCGGCAGCCTGACCGGCGCCATCGTCACCGGCCTGGGCTGTTACGACGGTGCCTTGTCGCTACCCGCGTTGACCGAGGCGGTACGCACCGGCGTGTTGCGCTACCTGCTGCAAACCGTCGACGTGCTGGGCAAGAGCGAACGCGAGATGTCGCTTGCCACCTTGCTGCTGGGCTACAACTCCAGTGCCAACCTGACCATTGCCGCCTCGGTCGAGGCGCTGGTGCGGGGTGTGATCGAGGCCAACGCAAAGTTCTACGAAACCACGCGCCTGAACATCCGCGTCACCCAGCTTGACATCGTCGAGCTCTATCTCGACACTGCAATCACTGCCGTCTACGCACTGCGCCAACTCGGCCCACGCCTGGCCTCGATGGCCGAGCGCATGGGCACATCGCTGCAACTGCGTGGCGAGCTCGACGAGGGCGACGGCTACCGCCAGCGCCTGTTCGACGGCTCAGGTTACGCCTACTGGCCGCGGCTGATCATCACCGACGCCGATCATCCCGAAGAAGAGCGCGGGAGCATGGCGGCGCCAGGACGCTTCCAAGCCCCGGACGCCGACGCTTCGCGCACCGTACTCGCCGAGCGCCTGCGTTTCCTGTACATCGGGCAACGCGCTCGCGCCGAGTCGGTGGTGCAGCAGCGCCAGCCGGGGCTGATCGAGAAGCTGGTGCGTCAACAGATAGGCACGCCGGTGTGGCAGGAAGACTTCGGCCGCATGTTGTTCCAGCTTATGGTGCCGCACGACTTCAAGGAAGCCGCGCGCCAGCTGGACCGGGTGGTGCTGGTGGTGGACAGCGCCACGGCCAACTTGCCCTGGGAGCTGATGCTGGCCGACGACCCGCTGCGCAAGGACGACGACAAGCGCCCGCTGGCATTGCGCACAGCGGTTGTCCGTCAACTGTCTTCCACCAGCTTCAGGCGCCAGGTGCGCGAGGGTATCGACCGGACCGCCCTGGTGATCGGCAACCCGTCGTCCGAGGGATTCGTCGAGGCATTTACGGGCACCCCCGAGCGGCCGATGACCGCCCCACCCTCGCTTCCGGGCGCGGAGTCCGAAGCGACTGCCGTGGCAGCCGTGTTCAAGAGCCTGGGTTACGAGGTGGTACAGGTGATCGGCGACGAGGCCCCCGCCAAGGACGTGCTGGCCGCGCTGTACCGGCGCCCCTACCGCTTCATGCATATCTCGGCGCATGGTGTTTTTGACCTGCTGCACAACGACGGCATGCGGCGCAGCGGCGTGCTGCTGTCCCACGGATTGCTGGTCACGGCGGCCGAGATCGCGGCCATGGAGACTGTGCCCGAGGTGGTTTTTCTGAACTGCTGTCATCTGGGCAAGCTTGAGTTCGGACGCGAAGGCAACAAGTTGGCTGCCAGTGTCTCGCGCGAGTTGATCGACATCGGCGTGCGCTGCGTGGTGGTGGCCGGCTGGGCGGTCAGCGACGACAAGGCGCAACGTTTCGGCGAAGCGTTCTACGAACACCTGCTGCTGCGCAGGCGGCCCTTCGGCGACGCGGTGTTCGAGGCGCGCAAGGTGGTCTGGGATATGGACAAAAGCGACATCACCTGGGGTGCGTTCCAGGCCTATGGCGAACCGGGCTGGCTGGCCGAACCGCGGGCGGACGGGGCCGGCGGGCCGGACTTGGATGCGACCTACGCGTCCCCCGAGGAATTGCTGGACGAGCTGGCACGAATTCGTGCGGACCTGTCGCGCAAACGTGATCGCCAGGACGACCGCACCGCGCGCGCGCAAGCGCAGCGTATCGAACGGACCCTGAAAGACCGCTGCCCTCCCGGATGGCTTGGTTTTCCGCAGCTACAGTCGGCCATCGGCGCCACCTGGTACGACCTGAACCTGTTGGAAAAAGCGCGCGCTTCCTACCTGCTCGCGGTTCAGGCCGAGGACCATGCGGGCCAGGTGCCCATCAAGGACATCGAGAAACTCGCCAACGTCGAGGCACGGCTGGGCGAACGCCGGGGCACGCTGAACGGTGCCGCCGGCGCTGCGGGTGATGCCGAGTCGGGGCAAGCGCTGATCGAGACCGCCATCGGCCGCCTGGAGGGGCTCAACACGCTGCTTTCGGTGCGCGCGCAAACCGGGTCCGCGCTGGCCCCGCCGTTCAACGCCGAGCGCAGTGCGCTGCTGGGAAGCGCCTACAAGCGTCTGGCTGGCCTGCACGCGCAAAGAATTCTGGGCCGGCAAGCCAGCGCCACCGAGCTCGCTGAATCCGGGAAGGCGATGGCAGCGGCGCTGGGGGCCAGTTCGGCGGCCTATCGCGCCGCCGAGCGCAGTCCGGGCAGCGGCCGGTTCTTGCCCTATCAGGCGCTGAATCGCCTCGCAATGGAGGCGCTTGCGCCCGAATCGGCGGATTCACCGCGCGCCGCAGCGATCGAAGTCGCGCGCCAGTGTACCAATGCCATTGTGCAAGCCAATTCGCTCGACATCGACCCGTGGGACGAGATCATGCAGGGCGAGGCGTTGCTGGTGGAACGCATGCTTGATGGCACGCTGGGGTCCACCGGGGACGCCGGCCTGGCGGTGCTGAACGAGGTTGCCGACGCTTATGAGTTGTCGTTGGCGAACGTGATCGTGAAACCGTCCCAGATCGATTCGATGGCGTCCCAGATGGAGTTGCTGTCGCGTTTTGCCGATGCCTTGTCCCTTACCGGTGACGACCCGAAGCGCCGCTTGCCGCTGCGCCGAATCGCCGATCGGCTGCTCGACCTGGCGAGACGCCTGCAACCCGGCCGTAACCGTCGAGGCGACCGGCCCACGAACACGCCGGCATCGGCATCGCCATCGGCACTGGCTCAGGCAACGGCAACAGCGCCGAGGCCTGCCGCGCGCAAGCGTAGCGCGGCGGGGAAACAGGCGCCAGCCAAACGCGCGCCGGCTCGTAAAACCAAGGCGGGCCGCGAATAGCACAGCCTCAGGCTTGTTGACACACCGCTGACCGGCACGTACCCTCCCCCTCTCATGCACAGCCACCTCCAAGGATGAACAACCATGTGTATTTCAAGCTCGGTAGGACGCGGTGCGCGCAACGATCTGGCCGACGTGGCCGCCATCCAGATACTGCTCAATCTCAATCTCCACCGGTTCCCCGACCCCAGGCCGCTGGCGCTTGACACCGATGGGCGTATCGGCCGCAAGACCCTCGAATGCATCGAAGCATTCGAGAAGGGGGTCATGGGGCTGCCCGAATCGGACGCCCTGGTGGCGCCAGGCGACGCCACCGTGGCCGCCCTGCTGGCAGGTTTGTCCGCCGGCCCGAGCAAGGACAAGCTGGCCATCGTGTTGCCGCTGGCGGCAAAAAGCAGGATCGAGTTGAATTTCGAACCACTCAAGACCGGGATGGTGAAGTACGGAATCACCTCGCCGTTGCAGATGGCGCATTTCATTGCCCAGCTCGGCCATGAGTCGATGTCGTTCCTGTACACCGAGGAAATCGCCAGTGGCGCAGCCTATGAGGGGCGGGCCGATCTGGGCAATACACATGCCGGCGACGGCAGGCGTTACAAAGGGCGGGGATTGATACAGTTGACAGGCCGCGCCAACTACGCCGCCTACAGCAAGTTCACCGGCATCGACTATGTGGCCCAGCCGGAGCGTCTGTCCACCGACCCCGTGGTCGCGGTCGATGTGTCGTGCTGGTTCTGGAAGGACCGCGGTGTCGACAAACTGGCCGAAATGGACGACGCCAAGGCGGTCACCAAACGTATCAACGGGGGCTTCAACGGCCTTGACGACCGCTTGCAGAACCTGAAACGCGCCAAGGCCGTGCTGGGTCTCTGACCGGCGAAAGACCGGCCCACGGAACACTGTTTCGAGGTTAAGGGTTTCGGCAAGAAGACCGATTACACCGAGCCCGGGTACTGGACCCGGATGCGTCGTACGCTGTCATCAAGGATAGCGCCGCTGCCAGCGGCGTGGAGTGTGCGCGCGCAGATGAGACCCTGCACTCGGGCACCATCAACAAGCCGATGTACGAGCCACTGCTGGCTGCCGGCCCGGTGATCGCCAACTGTCCACTTGGAAGGTCAATCCGGCCGTCGAGCCAGGATTCGATGGCCCGCCAGATTCCTGCCCGCGCGCATGACAACACACGTTTACACGAAAAAGTGGTGTCAATGCGCGCTGGCGCCAATCTTCGCGTCCGGCTTGACCTTGTGCAGCAAGGCCAGCATGGCGGACTCGATGCGGTGCAGGGCTTCGGGCGTCTGGCCTTCGAAACGCAGCACCACCACGGGCGTCGTGTTGCTGGAACGCATCAGGCCGAAACCATCCGGCCAGTCCACGCGCAGCCCGTCAATGGTCGTGAGCTTGGCTGGCGCTGCAAAATCGGCCAGGGCCACGGCCTGCGCCACCAGCCGGGGTGGCTCGCCTTCGGCACACGCCACATTGAGCTCGGGCGTCGAGAAACTGGTGGGCAAGGCATCCAGCATGGCGTTGGCGTCGGGCGCGCGGCTGACGATCTCCAGCAGGCGACAGCCCGCGTAGGTGCCGTCGTCGAAGCCGAACCAGCGTTCCTTGAAAAAGATGTGGCCGCTCATCTCGCCACCAAGCGGCGAGCCGACTTCCTTCATGCGGGCCTTGATCAGGGAATGCCCGGTCTTGTACATCATGGGTACACCGCCCGCCGCTTCGATTGCGGGTGCCAGTTGCTGCGAGCATTTCACGTCGAACAGGATCGTGCCGCCGGGCACACGCGTGAGCACATCACGCGCGAAAAGCACCATCTGGCGGTCGGGGTAGATGTTGTTGCCCTGCTTGGTCACGATGCCCAGCCGATCCCCATCACCGTCAAAGGCCAGGCCGAGTTCGGCATCGCCACTCTTGAGCGCGGCCATGAGGTCGCGCAGGTTCTCGGGCTTGCTGGGGTCGGGGTGGTGGTTGGGGAAATTGCCATCCACCTCGCTGAATAGCTCCACCACCTCGCAGCCAATGGCACGGAAAATCGCCGGTGCCGAAGCGCCGGCAATGCCATTACCGCAATCCACCACGATCTTCATCTTGCGCGTGAGCTTGATGTCGGACACGATGCGCGCGGTGTAAGGGGCCAGCACGTTGAGATTACGCACCGACCCCCCCGGGCGCAGCGTCCAGCTTTCAGCCTCCATCATGGCGCGCAAAGCCTGGATGTCGTCGCCGTAAATGGCGCGCCCCCCCATGACCATCTTGAAGCCGTTGTAGTCTTTCGGGTTGTGGCTGCCAGTGACCTGGATGCCGCTGCTGCAGGCAGTGCTGGCCGCGAAATACAACATGGGGGTCGTCACCATGCCCACGTCGATCACCTCCACGCCTGCGGCCACCAGCCCCCGCACCAGTGCCGCACTCAGCGCCGGGCCGCTCAGGCGCCCGTCACGCCCGACCGCGACCCTGGTTTCACCCTGCGCCAGCGCCACGCTGCCAAAGGCCCGGCCGATGCCCTCGGCGACAGCCTCGGTGACGGTGACCGGCACGATGCCACGGATGTCATAAGCCTTGAAAATCGATGCGTCAACCTGCATGGTGCTGGTCCTTCATGGGGTGGAAAAAGTGAGTTCAAATTGTACGGACGGGGTCTGCCCTGCCATCCAGCATCGCGCGGTACAAGGCGAGATACTGTTCGGCCACCGGGGCCCAGGAAAAGTCCTGGGCCATGCCGCGTGCCATGAGCGCCTGCCAGGTGGGTGTGTCGCGGTACAGGGCCACGGTGCGCGCCAGCGCACTGGCCAGTGCTTGGGCGGTGGCCTCGTCAAACATGACCCCGGTCGCACGCCCCCCTGACAGCCCGGCCGCCGTGGCGTCCACCACGGTATCGGCCAACCCACCCACCCGGCGCACCACCGGCACAGTACCGTAACGCAGCGCATACAGTTGGGTCAAGCCACAGGGCTCAAACCGCGAGGGGACCAGCATGGCATCGGCACCGGCAATCATGCGGTGCGCAAAGGATTCGTCGTAACCCAGGCGCACCGCCACCTGGCCGCCGTGGGCGCTTGCGAGCGCCGTGAAGGCCTGCTCCAGCGCCGCATCACCACTGCCCTGGACGGCCAGTTGTCCGCCTTGGGCCAGCAACGCCGGCAAAGCCGCCAGCACCAGGTCCAGCCCTTTTTGCGCAGTCAGGCGGCTAACTACCGCGAACAACGGCGCTGCCGGATTCAGTTGCAGGCCCAGCGACTGTTGCAGTGCGGCCTTGCACTGCGCCTTGCCCTGCATCGTGTCGCCGGAGTAAGGCGTGTCGATGAAGCTGTCGCCCTGAGGGCTCCATACGGCCGCATCCACACCGTTCAGGATGCCCGACACGTCGGTGCCACGTGCGCGCACCAGGCCCTCGAGCCCACAGCCAAATTCCGTTGTGGCCATCTCTGCGGCGTAACTGGGGCTGACCGTGGTCACGCGGTCGGCGTAGGTCAGACCCGCCTTCATGAACGACACCTGACCGTGAAACTCCAGCGCATCATGGGCCATGAAGCGTGCCGGCAAACCCAGCAAGTGGAAATCGGCCGCATCAAACAAACCCTGGTAGGCCAGGTTGTGCACCGTAAACACGCTGGCGGCCTGGCTCGACGGGTGCGCCGCACCATAGACACACGCCAGGGCTGCGTGCCAGTCGTGGGCGTGTAGTACATCAGGCTTCCAGCCGCTGTCGAGCTCTCCGCTGGCCAGATGCGCCGCCACCCAGCCCAGCAAACCGAAGCGTTGCAGGTTGTCGGGCCACTCCTGACCGTCCGACGCCAGGTAGGGATTGCCGACACGCTGGTAGAGGCATGGCGCGTCGACCACATACGCGAGTACACCACTGCCACCCAAAACCCCGCGCCGCAAGCGGACCCGCGCCGCCCCATGCACGGCCCCGATATCGCAGATGATGCGCGACTTCTGCAGCGCACCCAGGAACGCGGGGAAACCCGGCAGCACCAGGCGCACATCCGCGCCGGCAGCGGCCAGTGCCTGCGGCAGCGCCCCCAGCACATCGGCCAGGCCACCGGTCTTGACGATCGGAAAGACTTCGGCTCCCGCGTGCAGCACCTTCATTCGGAAATCTTGGCGAGCATGTCGGCGGTCACCAGGCAGATGCCGTTCTGGCTGCGGTGAAAACGTGCCGCGTCCAGGGCGGCATCCTCACCGATCACGAGCCCGTCCGGAATGGAGCAACCGCGGTCCACCACGGTGCGTGTCAGTCGGGCACCGCGCCCGACCTTCACGTCGGGCAGCAGCACCGACCAGTTCACGTCCGAATGCGAGTGCACGCGCACACTGGAAAAAAGCACCGAGCGAAACACGCGACCGGACACGATGCAACCGCCCGACACCATGGACTCGATGGCCATGCCGCGCCGGTCGTCCTGGTTGTGCACGAATTTGGCCGGCGGCAACTGCGCCTGGTAGGTCCAGATTGGCCAACGCTGGTCATAGAGGTTGAGCTTGGGGTCGGTCGCGGTGAGATCGATGTTGGCATCCCAGTAGGCGTCCACTGTGCCGACGTCACGCCAGTAGGATTCGCCGGACGAACCATTGGGGACACAACTGATCGAGAACGGATGGGCTGCGGCGCAGGCGTTGCGCACGGCATGGGGAATGATGTCCTTGCCGAAATCGTGGCTGGATTGCGGGTCGGCCATGTCCCGCTCGAGTTCCCGGTACAGGTAGTCGGCATTGAAGATATAGACGCCCATGCTGGCCAGCGATTGGTCCGGGTGGCCCGGCATGGGCGGCGGGTCGGCCGGCTTTTCCATGAACTCGGTGATCATGCTGTTGTCATCGACCGCCATCACGCCGAACGCGCTCGCTTCGCTGCGTGGCACGGCAATACAGGCCACCGTGCAGGGCCGGCCCTTGGCCACATGGTCGGCCAGCATCAGGGCGTAGTTCATCTTGTAGATATGGTCGCCGGCGAGCACCACGATGTAATCCGCGCCATAACTCTCCAAAATGTCGTGGTTCTGGTACACGGCGTCGGCCGTGCCCCGGTACCAGCTCTCGTCGTCGTTGCGTTGTTGTGCCGGAAGCAGGTCGACGAACTCGTTCATTTCGGATTTCAGGAAGGCCCACCCGCGCTGCAAGTGCCGCAGCAGGCTGTGCGACTTGTACTGGGTGATCACACCGATGCGCCGCACACCCGAATTCAGGCAGTTGGACAACGCAAAATCGACGATGCGGAACTTGCCGCCGAAATAGACCGCCGGCTTGGCGCGCCGGTCCGTCAGATTCATCAGGCGGCTGCCACGCCCGCCAGCCAGCACCAATGCGACGGCACGTTTGGGCAGATCCAGGCCTTGAGCCAATTCGGGCGATGTCATCGTGTCTCCTTGCGAGTGCAGCGGGCTTGCATGCCATCTTAATGCCGATGGCAGGGCTCGGGTCACGGTCAGGTGACCCCGTGCGAAAATTTCAGGCAATATGGCCTGCCAGCGCCGCGACCGTGCGCCGCGCCGCCGAACCCGACCACCTGAGGATGCCACTGTGAACCAGAGCCCGACTTCCGCGCCAGCCAGCATGGCCGAACCGATTGCGCAGCAACTGCTGAATACAGTCGCTGTCGATCCGTCACGCGCCACCCGCACCGACATGATGCAGGCGCTGGCACAAGTCGCCCGCGCGGAGCTGTCGCGGCGCTGGGTGCGGGCCCAGACGCTGGAGCGCGATGCCAAGGCGCGCAGGGTCTACTACCTCTCCATGGAGTTCCTGATCGGCCGCAGCATGTCCAATGCCTTGGCCGCACTGGGCCTGACGGGCGCCGCCAGCCTGGGACTGGAACAGTTCGCGCACCGGATCGAGCAAGTGGCCGCTTGCGAACCCGATGCCGCCCTGGGCAATGGGGGCCTGGGCCGTTTGGCGGCGTGTTTCCTGGACGCGATGGCAACCGTTGGCCTGCCCTCTTTTGGTTACGGCATCC
>JAYVRP010000645.1:0-1616 GCA_043776215.1 Rhodoferax sp.
GTGACCGATTTTCTGCACCATCCCCACCGCGGCAGCATGTGCAGCCGGGAATTGATCAAGCACTTGCGCGATTTTCTGACCCACGCCGGCGCCACCGTGCCGAGTGCGAGCGCGGGCGCGGGCCCGGGCGCTGCCGCTGCCGCTGACGACAAGGCCGCACCGCAAGCTACTGCATCAGTTCCGGCATCGTTCGGGCATGGCCCGGCTGGTTGGCACATGCCTCGCTCATGGGAGCTCGGGCATACACTCGCCAGCATGTTTTCATCTGAAATTCTTGTGGTTTGCCTGGCTGCCGCCCTGGTGGGCGTGATGGCGCCGGGCCACGCGAAGTGACGAGCGAACTTGCCCCCTTGTCCGTCCTGGCTGCACGCGTGGGTGCAGCCTTGCGGGAGCGCGGCCAGACCGTGGCCGTGGCCGAGTCTGCGGCTGGCGGCCTGGTATCGGCGGCGTTGCTGGGTGTCCCGGGCGCCTCGGCCTATTTTCTTGGCGGGGCCGTGGTTTATTCGAGGCGTGCCGGCCGGGCGCTGCTCGGGCTGGTGGCTGCGGATGTGGTGGGGATGCGAGGTGAAACCGAACCCTTCGCCATCCTCATGGCGGCAAAGATCCGCGACAGCCACCGCGCAACCTGGGGCCTGGGTGAAAGTGGCGCCGCCGGCCCCGCAGGCAGCCCTTATGGCGAGCCCGCGGGCCGCGTGTGCCTGGCCGTGGTTGGCACCGGCACGACAAGCCGCGTGATCGAAACCGGTGCAAGCGAGCGCGTGGTGAACATGGACCTGTTCGCGCGGCACCTGCTGCGTCTGTTCGACGAAACATTGCAAGCGCAGGGGTGAAACACCCTGATTCAGGCAACACCCATGTATTGCACTGCGCTCACAGACGCCACGGTGCCGAGATTTGCAAGGCATCCACCTTGGTCGAGTGCCATGTGAAAGGGTTTGCCTTGGGGGAGTTGGAGGTACATGCCAGCATGGAGTTTGCGTTTTGAGTTGGGTGGGGGCAGGCCCGTGTGACGGGACCCTGGCTGATCGGATTCGAGCCCGGTGTGGCGTCGATTGGATACATCACTGGCGGTATGTTTGCCGATGCGGACTTCCGTGGTTTCGGGGCTCCGAACACCAGTCGGATTCCGGTCGTCAGGACCACAGCTATGCGAGCTGGAAGGCCAGTTGGCGCTCGCATTTCAACGCCAGCAGAGCCACTCGATCGGCGCTGTGCGCATAAAGCAGGACATAGGGCTTGACGACCAACTCGCGCAGTTGAGGTACACCGTGCTCGGCGGCAAGGGCTATGGCACGGGCCGCCATGGCCTGGCCCTGCGAGGACTCGGTCTGCAGGAAGCGGGCGGGCCTTCCGGCTGCGGGGTTCCAGTGCATATGCTGGCGGGCCTCTTTCAACCGTGCCACCAGCGCGCCAACTCTCGCCTTGGCGCTGACGCTGTCCTGTTGGTGACGGAAGTCTTGCCCAGACCGAACGTTGCGGACGAAGGAATGCGCGGCCTGGATTCGCGCATTGACGGGCAGCGTCACATCAGATCAAGCCTTCTTGCGAGTCCGGGTGGGGGCGGCCGACAGGGCGCGGTCGAGTTCAGCCTTGTGCAACACGCGGCCAGCAGCCAG
>JAYVRP010000646.1:0-1616 GCA_043776215.1 Rhodoferax sp.
TGCCGCAGGCACGCAAGTAGGCGCGCTGCCGCCTGGAGCTTGCTGGCGCTATAGTGGCCCGATTGTCTGGAGGGCTGGACCATGTTCTCTGTCTATGGCGCGTCGGGTCGCCTGTTCCGCGGCACGCTGGAACAATTGCGGCAGGTCTCCCCCGTGCATGCCGTTGACCGCGCCCGTGCGGTGGAGCCCGTATGGCGCGACGAGCTGGGTGCCGACCGTAGCGTACCGGTGCCAGCCCCTACCGACACCGAGAATCCGCGCAGCCGGGAGGTCAAGGCAGCGTATGCACGCCCGCGCCCGCCCGCGGGACGGCGCTGGACCCTGACACCCGTTGGCAAGATCATGACGCACGAGGTGCTTGTGCTGTTCGACACTGATACCGTGTCGCGCGCCTGGCGGCTGCTCGACCAGAAGCGATTTGGCCAGGCGCCAGTGGTCAATGCGGACCACGTGCTGGTGGGAATGGTCACCCTCTCAGGGCTCGCCATGCTTTATACGCACAGCCAGTTCGAGGAGCGTGCCCTGGCGCGGCGATTCATCGCCGAACAGCCAGTTGCGGCATGCATGTCGACACCCGTGCCGAGCGTGGCGGCCGAGGCCGACCTGCTGCGTGTGGCCAGCCTGCTGCTCGAATCGGCGCTGCCGGGGTTGCCGGTGGTGGACGAGCACGGGCACGTCACAGGTTTTGTCAGCCGCACCGATATCCTGCGTGCGGTGCTGGACGATTCATCGATCGACCAATGGGGCTGACGCGCTGCGAGGGCGCCAACAAAAGCTTGCCGCGCCAAACGACGATACGATCGGTAAGAAATCTCAAACCAGCAGCAGGAGACACGGATGGGCAATGTGACCTGGACAGGCGGCTCGGAACATTGGACACACAAGGGCGACATCCGGCTTTTCCTGTGGGAGAAAAAGGCCTCGCCGAAGGTTGCCCATGCCGGCACGATCCTGTTTGTGCACGGGTCGTCGATGGCCTCCCAGCCCACCTTCGACCTGCATGTGCCTGGCAGGCCGTACTCGTCGGCCATGGAATGGTTTCGTGACCACGGCTTCGATACCTGGACCATGGACAACGAGGGTTACGGTCGTTCGGACAAGCAGCGCGACATCAACTTCGATATCGGCAATGGCGCCGATGACCTGGCAGCCGGCAGCGACTACATCCTGCGGCAATCGGACGCCAAGTCGCTGCTGATCTACGGCATTTCCTCTGGCGCCCTGAAGGCGGCCTTGTTCGCCGAGCGGTTTCCGCAGCGGGTGGCGAAACTGGCGCTCGACGCGTTTGTCTGGACCGGCGAGGGCAGCCACACGCTGGAGCAGCGACGCAAGAAGCTGCCCGATTTTCTGGCCCACAACCGGCGGCCCATCGACCGCGCGTTCGTGCACAGCATCTTCCAGCGCGACCATCCCGGAACCGCGGACCAGGCCACCGTGAACGCATTTGCAGATGCCATCCTGACGCTGGACGACTCGATGCCGACCGGCACCTACGTCGACATGTGTTCGAAGCTGCCGCTGCTTGACCCGCGCAAGATCACGGTTCCATCCATCATCCTGCGCGGTGAGTACGACGGTATTGCCGGCATGGACGACCTGATTGCGTTCTTCAAGTT
>JAYVRP010000647.1:0-1614 GCA_043776215.1 Rhodoferax sp.
GGGCGAACATTCCCGGTTCTACTTCTGGGCTTGTTTGACTGCGTCTGCCATGTCAGCGGCGATCTTGGTCATGGCTTCATCGGTGCTCATCTCGCCGACGATGGCCTGTGTGACCCGGGTCACGGTTGGCAGCATCATGGCGCGGTTGAATTTGTAGCCCTGGAACTGGTAGGCCGCCGGCGCCAGGTTGGCGACACCCCCGCTGAAGGTTGCCAGTGCGGCGCGCGCGGCCGGTGTGGCGGTGGGGTAGGCCACGCCTTTCTTGGCCAGGCCGGCATGGGCCGGGATATTCTCGGTTTTCGAGGTGAACTCCGCGTAGTTGGCTTCCTGGGCCATGAAGTCCAGGAACATGCCGACCTCCTTGGGTGACTTGCTGGTCTTCAGCGCCACCCAGGCTGCGCCACCAGGGATACCGGTGCAGGCCGCGGGCCCGCAGGGGTTGGGCACGGCGACCCAGTCGAAGGCGTTGCCAATGTCTTTTTGCAAGCGGTTGATCTGCCACGAGCCCGACAACACCATGGCCACGCGGCCGTTCTTGAACTCGCCGATCGAGTCGGCATAACTGGAGCCGCCGGAGCCGCCCCAGACTTCCTTGAGCATGGCGCCATCCTTGTGCCAGCCGACGAACTTGGTCACAGCCGCCTTGTAACCGTCGTCCAGCACGAGTTCGCCCTTGGCGTCGAAGATCTTGGCGCCGTAACTGATCGCCGGGCCGGCAAAACGGTGGCCGGAGCGGTCCCATGCCAGCGCAGCCTGGGTTTGCGTGGCCTTGGACACCTTGCGTGTGGCATCGACCCAATCGTCCCAGGTGGCCTTGGGGCCGGGCATCGGGATTTTGGCCTGTTCGAACAGGGTCTTGTTCACGTAAGGGCCGGTCATGGTCAGCTGCGACATGAAGCCGTAGATGCCTTTGTCGGTCGCGCTGGGGCGCAGCCAGGGCAGCGTGCTGCCGAAGTTGGCTTCCCAGTAGGCACGGTCCTTCACGTGGGCGCTGATGTCCAGGTAGTACTTGGACAGGCCGCCGAGGTCGGTAACGCGGGCTATATCGGGTCCTTGGCCAGCCGCCAGCTGCACTGGCAATTGCTCGACGACGGTCTTGTACGGAACCACGTCCAGGATCACCTTGATTCCCGGGTTGGCGGCTTCAAATTTTTTGGCCAGCTCGGCGGTGACATTGCACTCGACGCCGTCCTGGTAACACATGACTCGGATATCGGTAGCGATGGCGGCCAGGGGCATTGCAGCGAGGGCTGCGGAAATGGCGCCCAGCCTGGCGCGATTGACACGAGTTACCATGGTTGCATCCTTCAATGACAAGTTGATTTGGAGAGTATCGTAGGGCAAACGCCGTGTTTTCCTCCTATGGTTTGTACGGATCAATTCATGTAAATGACCTGCGATCTGTCGTGATGGACACTCCCCGCACCGATCTGCCCGACCTGTTGCTGGACGCGGCCGGCCAGCCGGTCAGCACGCCGGCGCAATGGGCCTTGCGCCGCGAGCAAATCTACCGGCTGATGGTGCCGCTGGCTTATGGCGATCTGCCGCCGGCGCCGCGTTCGACCCGTTGCCTGGTGCTGCACACGGCCGTGGTCCGTCATTTGGGTGGCGCGT
>JAYVRP010000648.1:0-1611 GCA_043776215.1 Rhodoferax sp.
GACAGGAACAAGGTGACCGCGAACTCGCCCAGCGCCGTTGCGGCGGCAAATGCCATGCCACGGCGCAATGCCGGCATGACCAGCGGCAGTGTCACGCGCCAGAACACCCGCACAGGGGAGGCGCCCAGCGTGCGGGCTGCCTGTGACAAAGACGCGGGCAGGCTATCGAACGCCGCACCCAGCGCGTTGGCCACGAACGGGTACGCCAGCAGGGCATAGGCCGCCACCAGCAGCGGCAGGCTCGCACTCCACTCGGGGTATAGCAGCAGCAAGCCGAAAGCCACCGTGACGGGCGAGACGACGAATGGCAAGAATGCCGCCGCCCGCAGCCAAGTCGACCGTTGTGCCGCAAGGGCATGCGCCAGCCCGAGAACTGTCGCCAATAAAACCGCGGCGGTGGTGAACCGCGCCGAGTTCCACAAGGCGCGCCAGGTCTCCTCCTCCCACAACACCGCCCAGGCTCCGGCGCCCGCCATCACCACATGCACCAGGATGATCAACAAGGGTGCAGCACACACCATCGTCAGTATGAGCATCGCTGCGCCAACCGCAGACCACTGCGCCGCGCCTGCGGGCACCTGTCGCGCCACGGCATCAGCGCGCACCGGCGTGCCCAATCGGCGCTCCACCATCGCGTACAACAACGCGACGCCGCCCGTGAGAAAAAGCATGGCCAATGCCAGCATGCCGGCGGGCGCCAGTTTGAGCTCGTGCGCCACCAGGGTGTAGATCTCGACTTCGATGGTCGCGAACCGTTGCCCGCCCAGGATCAATGCCAAGCCGAAACCGGAAAAGGAATACAGGAACACCAGACACAATGCGGATGCCAGCCAGGGCAGGATGGCCGGCCATTCGATACGCCAAAAGGCGCGCCACGGTGTCGCCCCCAGAGTACGTGCCGCCGCCACCCGAGCCGCACTCACCTGGCCCAGCGCTTCGACACCCGTGCGCACGACAAGGCACAGGTTGAAGAACAGGTTGCCGTACAGCAACAACCAGGGCGTGTCTTGCAGGTCCACACCGAACCACCCTCCAAGCACGCCACGAGGACCCCAAAGCGCGAGCACCCCCAGGGCCGCCACCAGCGTCGGCACCACGAAGGGCAACATCAGCAAACGCAGGACCAGGGAGCGACCCGGAAACTCGTGCCGGGCAAGGACCCATGCCACCGGCAAACCCAACAGCAGCGCCGCCGCACAGGTCAGCAGCGCCTGGAACAGGGACCACCCGACACGCCAACGCAGATACTCGTCGTTCCAAAGGGCTGCCAGTGTCGCCGGATGGGCCCCCGCCAAAGCTTCAACGCCCAGGCGCAGCAGGGGTGCAACCAGCATCACGACCAGAAATGCAGCAGGAAGTACCCCAACGGCCAGGGCGTTGCGCCAACGATAGCGATCCATCTGCATGGCTGGATGGACGTTGTACAGGCCCGCCCTACTTCAAGACCACACTGGTCCAGCGGCTGACCCAGTCCGATCCCTTGCTGGCAATGGTTTCACTGGGCAAACTGTCGAAGTTGGCCGGTTCGACTGCGTGGCGCATCACCTCGGGCCTCGCTGTGCGCGGTTCGGCGGCGAACATCCACATGCTGGTCTGCAGGGCCTCCTGCAC
>JAYVRP010000649.1:0-1610 GCA_043776215.1 Rhodoferax sp.
GCTTGACGGCAGTTATCGCGCCATTGCGCCGGTGCGCTTGCCGCCGCATGAAACAGCATTCGCCATGACCGTCCACAAGGCCCAGGGGTCTGAATTCGACGCCGTGATGGTGCTGCTGCCGCAGCGGCAGAGCCGGGTCATGACCCGCGAGCTGCTGTATACCGCCGTGACCCGTGCGCGCGACAACGTGACGGTCTGTGCGAGTGCTGCAGTCCTCGGAGCCGCCATCAGCGCCACCACCCAACGCCACTCGGGGCTGCTGGCGCGGTTGCGGGAATGCAGCGTCGACTGCGGGGTGCCTTGACCATGGCGCCTTTCGCGCCGATGGTTGCCACATAGCCCGGCCTGATGCCGTCGGATATTTGGTTGGGGCTCTCGTCAGTGGCCTGGTTTTGCACCTTCGGCCCGGCCGCTCTTGACCGTTTCGAACCTTGCCAAGTCCGCATCGACCTGCTTTCTGACCACGGCTTCCCCCGCAGCGTCGAGGAAGGTCATGTTTGCCCTGCTGCCCCAGGTGCTCAATGAGCGCGAACTGAACTGCAGGAATTCAAGGGCGGCATCATGAAGGTGTCTGTTTCCCATAGAGATCTTGAAGCCGGCGCGACCCAACGCAAGGCGTGACCGACCGACCAACCGGATCGTCCGGAGTGAGGCCGTGGCGCGGTAAATGCCTACATCAGGCCATCACGACCTGCGTGCGTACCTCCACCTTGAGCGCACGCTTGACGGCTGCAAAAACCGCTGAGATATTGCTCATGGTCGGGTTACCAGACTGCGACAGCATCCGGTGTAGGCTCTTGGCCGGCCTGTGGATTTCCTCAGCCAGCGCCTCGAAGCCTACGGTGGCGTTGACGAGATCACGCAGGATCAGCTTGGCCGACTCCGGCTCTCCGTTGACGAACAAGGCAATGGCCTCATCCAGAAGGGCCTGCGCAAAAGCCGAATCGGTCTGCACGCGCGCGGCCACGGTTTCTTTGAAGTCACGGGTGAGTGCCATCGTCACTTTCCTTGTCTGGTTGATGTCTTGCGACGCTTGTAGACTTGCCACAGGCCGACCGCTCGGTCGATATCCTGTTGCTGGCGCCTCTTGGTGCCACCGCCAATCAGAATGATGATCTTCAGACCGTCCTTCGCCAAGTAGATGCGCAGTCCTGGCCCCCAGTCGATCTTGTATTCGCCAATGCCACGGAATCACTCGACGTTGGACAAATTGCCCAGCTCCAACCGGCTCACGGCGACACGCACTTTGGCAGCGGCAACGGCGTCAAGCGAACCGAACCACTCTGTAAAGGGGCTGTCGCCACTGGTCAAGAGTAATTCTTTGATCTGGAAGCTCACAGTCGCAATGGGAACTTATAAGTTCCCATTGCGACAATTCAATGGCTGGGTGTCTGGTGCGTAATGCTGCGAACGTTTGACTGCCTGCTGCTGAGATTGCCGATTTCACATGGCGATGTTGAGGCCGGTGCCCGGCTCCAGCTTGATGTGACGACCGACTGCGGATACGACACCTACCAAAGACACTGTTGTTCGACACCGGGCCGGACGCATCAGTTTTTGAGCGCAACGTGGACCGCCTGGGGTTCGATATCGGCACTGTGGATGCCATG
>JAYVRP010000650.1:0-5113 GCA_043776215.1 Rhodoferax sp.
GGCAAGCAGCAATCCCTCCGACTTGAGCAAATCCCGGAGTTGCGGCATGGCATCCTGCAGGAGCTTGCGCGCCTCCGGCTGATCGGTGCGGAACTCGACCTGCGCTTCTTTGCCCTGCAGCGTGATGCTGACGTCCACCGATCCTCCGCCAAACGCATCCAGCTGCAGCTCTGCGTTTTGCACGCCACGCGAGATCCAGTAATGCACTTTTTCGGCCACCTCCGCGGGTGCACTGGCCGCAGGCGGCGCCTCAGGTGCCGTGGCGCCGGCCGCACCCATGAACGAACCGGGCCCGGCGGCCACAGATCCCATAGCCGCTACGTCGCCGGCCGCTGACCATGACAGGCCGGTCTGACGCTCGGTCGTACGCGGTGCGACGAGTGATCTGAATCCGCCAGCAACTTCGGCAGGCATGGCTGCCGCTGAAAATGACAACCGGTCGGCCTGGGTCGCATGTGTGGCCCACCAGTCAGCTGCGCACGCGTCAGCCGAAACACGAGCGCCGTCGTCCCGCGAGATTGACAGGTTTCCGTGCCCGGCACCCGCCGGCTGTGGCAAGCTGCGACCTCGTGGCGGCGGTGTCGAATCTTGGCCCCCCAAGTGCATGGCCCGGCCAAGTGACATGGCGTCGGCCGCCAACAGGTTCGGGGGCGCCGCCTGATCCGCATAGGCGCCAGTTGCTTCACCCACTGCAGGAGCCGCCTTGAAGCCCGCAAGTTCGGCAGCTGGTTTCCCGGCGAGAGGCAAAGCAAACGCCTGTGACCAGTCACCAGCGGTCGAGCCGATCACCGGCTCCAAACCGCACGAGGTCACCGAGGCTGAAGCGTCCGCGTCGGGTTCACTGTCCGCGACGATTGGCATCCTTGTGGCCGACTCACGCACCATGCTCTGCGCCAACAGTGCCATCGGGTCAGACGGCAGGGCGGCCGCCCCGGGCATCGCACAGTCAGGGGGCGGGACCACTTCCTCTGGCAAGGCGGGCGGCTCGGACACCAGCGCTGCATCGGCATCCAGCGCGGTGAGCAGCGAAGCAAACGATGCCGTTTCGTCAGACCCGGACGAATCACTCTGCGTCACATGGTTGCGCACCTGCGGGGGACCTTTCTCAATGCGCGGTGCCATAGTCACACCTGCTCGTTCCATGCTCATGATGACTCCAGGAAATCTGTATCTGTGTGTCGCCGCCGGTACTGCAACGCCGCCATTTCGTCGAGTTGCTTCTGGTCCCGGCCGGCCTGCACACGTGTGATGGTTGCGCGCTTCTTTTTCAGCAGTTGGTTCAGCCCCGCGATGCGCACCTCAGCCTCAAGCAGTACCTGCCTTGCTGCGGCCAACGACTCCACATGCCCGGTCAGCACCACGTGCTGCATACTGACGGCCTGTTGCAGCCGGTCCATGAACAGGTCATAGTGCCGAATGATCTCCGGGTTTGTGCGGGCCCGGGAGCCCAGTGCCCACGCAGACTCGGTCTCGGCGGCATAACTCTCGAGCTGCTCCATCTGACTCCGGGCCCCGAACTGGACGCGCTGAAGCTGGCCCATCGCTGCACCGGCCTCGTCACGACGGCGTACTGCCAGATCGATCGCCAGCAGCAAGCCCTTCAACTCCGACATGTCCGCCCTCCATCGCAACCATCCGTGCCGCAGATCATCCGGACCGCCCTTCGAGTGCCGCCTGCATACCGGCCAAGCTGTCAGACATCGACGCGCCAACATGCATGTCCTGCTGCAGAAAGCCGGTCATGGAAGCGTGCAACTGAATCGCCTGGTCCATGGCCGCATCCGAGCCGCTGACGTAGGCGCCAATCTGCACCAGGTCGTGCCCTTTCTCGTATGTCGAACCGATGGACCTGAAATGGCGTGCCAGTTCGAGGTGTGGCCGTGGCACGACGTTGTGCATCACGCGCGAGGCCGACTGCCCGACATCGATCGCCGGGTAGTGCCCGGATTCGGCCAGCGAGCGTGACAGGACGATGTGTCCGTCCAGGATCGCGCGCGCAGCATCAGCGATCGGATCCTGCTGGTCATCACCCTCGGACAACACGGTGTAGAAAGCGGTGATCGAGCCAACTCCGTTCAGTCCATTGCCACTGCGCTCGACCAACTGCGGTAACTTGGCGAAACAGGACGGGGGATAACCGCGCGTGGCCGGCGGCTCGCCGATGGCCAGAGCGATCTCGCGCTGTGCCATGGCATACCTGGTCAGGGAGTCCATCAACAGCAGGACGTGCTGCCCCTGGTCCCGAAAGCTCTCGGCAACGGCAGTCGCGTACGCAGCGCCCTGCATGCGCAGCATCGGCGGTGCATCGGCCGGTGCGGCAACTACCACCGAACGCGCGCGACCGTCATCGCCAAGGATGTCCTCGATGAACTCCTTGACCTCGCGTCCGCGCTCGCCGATCAAGCCGACCACAATCACGTCTGCGCTGGTGTAGCGGGCCATCATGCCGAGCAACACACTCTTGCCCACACCCGATCCGGAAAAAAGACCGATGCGCTGGCCCCTGCCCACAGTCAACAAGGCATTGATGGCCCGCACGCCGGTATCCAGCGGCTCGCGAATCGGTGCGCGGTCCATCGGATTCACGGGCCTGCGGTCGAGCGCCACAGAAACCACATCGGTGATCGGACCCTTGTGATCGATCGGCGCGCCGTGGGCATCGACCACGCGACCCAGCAACCCATTGCCCAGAGGCAGGCGCAACAGGCCGGCTCCGAGGTCTGCATGCGCACGGGCTGGCTCTCCGAGGCGCGGCACCGGCACATAGGCCGCAGCGGGCACCACACTGGCTCCGCTGGACAGCCCATGCACATCGCCCGCAGGCATCAAGAACGCACGCTCTTGCGAAAAACCCACCACCTCCGCCAACACGGGCGCTTGCGACGGCATCGACACCAGGCACTGCGAACCCACGGGTAAGCGCAATCCACTTGCCTCCAGCACCAAGCCCGCCAATCGCGTCAACGTGCCGCGCACCTCGAGCGAACTGCCAATACGAACCCGGTCCCGCGCGTGATCCAGATAGCTCTGCCAGGTCGCCGGTAGATCGATGACCATCATTCGTCCCAGGGAAGGTTCAATCCCAAACTGGCCACCGAACGCCGCCACCGTGTATCCAGCGTTCCGTCGATCACGGTTCCAGCCGACATGATGATGCAGCCGCCTGGCTGGATGGCAGCGTCGGCCACCACCGCCAGCGACAAGCCCGCGAAATCAGTCTGCAATGGCTCCTGCAGCATTTCCATGTCCAACGGGTGGAGGCGCACGGTCGCACTCTTGTTGTCCATGGACAAGATCGACAAAGCTTCGCGGATCACCGGCTGCAATACATTCGGGTTGACCGACAACTCGTGGCGCAGCACCTGCCGCGCCAGCACGCAGGAGAGTTCCAGTACGCCTTGCGCCATGACCTGTTGCGAGGCAGCCAGCTGGTCCTCGGCCTGCGCGATCATGCGGGCAAACCGTTCAGCCGTCGCTTTGCCCGGGCCCTCTGCGAACTCGCGCAACTTTTGTCCGGCTTCGATCAAAGCATGCGCCTGGCCCTGGGCAAACCCCTCGGCAAAACCTTGCGCGTGGCCTTCCTGACGCGCTGCATCGGCGCGTGATCGGTCCTGGGCATCCTGCGCTGCCCGCGCACGGGCCGCCAGCAACATCCCGTCGGCATCCACCGAGCCGAAACTCCACTGGGAGACAGCCTCAATCTCCTCGCCGGGAATAAATCGTGACAAGGTGCGCATCAGACCATGGCGTCGTCGCCACCTCCGGCAAGAACGATCTGCCCTTCGTCCGCCAGTCGGCGAACCGCCTTGAGTACTTCCTTCTGTTGCGCCTCGACTTCGGACAGGCGCATCGGCCCGCGTGACTCCAGGTCCTCCCGCAGCGTTTCCGCGGCGCGGGACGACATGTTGGCAAGGATCTTTTCCTTGAGTTCCGGCTGCGCGCCCTTGAGCGCAGCGATCAAGGTGTCGGAGGCCACTTCCTTGAGCATCATCTGAATACCCTTGTCGTCGATCTTTATCAGGTCGTCGAACACGAACATCTTGTCCATGATTTTCTGCGCCAGGTCCGGATCATGGTTGCGGATCGATTCGATCACCGTGCTCTCGATGTTGTTGCCCATCAGGTTGATCATCTCGGCAGCCGCTTTCACACCGCCCAGCGAAGACTTGCGCACCTTGTCCGTGCCCGACAACACCTGGAACATGACTTCGTTGAGATCTTTCAGTGCCGTGGGCTGGATACCTTCCATCGTGGCCACACGCAGCATCACCTCGTTGCGCTGGCGCTCGGAAAGATTCTTCAGAACGTCAGCGGCCTGGTCAAAATCGAGGTGGACCATGATGGCTGCCACGATCTGTGGATGTTCGTTGCGCAGCAGCTCCGCCACCGACACCGAGTCCATCCATTTAAGGCCCTCAATCCCGGAAATATCGCCACCTTGCAGGATCCGGTCAATCAGCAAGGTGGCTTTGTCGTCACCCAGTGCACGTCGGAGCACCGCGCGCACATAGTCGCCCGAGTCATTCACCAGCAGGCTTTGTGATGCCGCAACCCCGGCAAAACGGTCCACGACCTCCTCGACCCTCTCGCGTGGCACAGCCTTGGTCTTGGCGATGGCTTCGCCGAGTTTCTGGACTTCCTTGGGGGACAGGAACTTGAAAACTTCAGCCGCTTCGGCTTCACCGAGCGACATCAGCAATATGGCGGCGTCCTGCAATCCGTCTTCAGACATGGCATGCTCCTGGCTGACAATGCGTCAAGCCGGTGCCTCACTGCCGATCCACGCCTTGACAATGTTGGCAACCGCAGCCGGATTGTCACGTGTGAGTTTACGCGCGTCCTCCAGTCGCAAGTGTGCCTGGGTGGGTCCCGGCTCCTCCTTCGGCGAGGCCGGCGCCAGCAGGGCCGGGCGCTCCGGCTCGTCGGACACCAGTGCGTCGAGTTGCGTCCCCTGCCCTGGTGGCACCGCCGGCGCCTGGGCCAAGGCTTTGAGCGCTGGCCGCACCACTCCAAGTAGCACCAGCATGGCAAGCAGGAGCGTGCCGACCGGCCATGCGAAGCTGCGGGCCAGCTCCTGCAGCTCCGGTTGCCTCCACAGTGGAATGTCGGTGAC
>JAYVRP010000651.1:0-1609 GCA_043776215.1 Rhodoferax sp.
ACCGGTCTACACCTTGTGAGCGACTGCGTGGCTCGGTAGTGAAACCTCCTGACACACCGTTGTCAGGAGCCGGGGCGCAGTATCGGGGCTTCATCCACAACCTTGAAGGAAAGCCCCATGAAAAACGCGATCAGCTGGTTTGAAATTCCCACCGTCCAACTGGACCGGGCGCAGGACTTTTATGAGGGCGTCCTGGGCCACGCCATGCGGCGCGAGTCCATGGGTCCGAGCGAGGGCGCGGTGTTTGCCTACGACGCGCAGGCCGACGGCACCGGCGGGGCGTTGATGATGGGCCCCACGGCACCTCGCGTGTCCGATGCGGGCACGCTGGTGTACCTGGACGCATCACCGTCTCTCGACGCTGCACTGGCCCGTGTGATGGCGTGCGGCGGCAGCGTGGCCATGGCGCGCCAGGCACTGCCGCCGGGTATGGGATTCATCGCCCATATCCGCGATCTGGATGGCAACCGGGTCGGTCTGCATTCCCTGGCGTAAGACGTGATGGCACGAAACAACTGGATCGCCGTGGCCAGCGCCACCCATGCCCGCCGCGGCTGCGCCGCGCCACAGCAGGGCTTCATGCAGGTCTGCCATGGAAAGTGCGCGCCCCTGAAGCGGGTTTCGCCGGGCGACCGGGTGGCCTACTACGCACCCACCATCACCATGGGCGGCCGGGACCGGCTGCAGAGTTTTGTGTCCATCGGCATCGTGCAGCCGGGACGACCCTATCCATTCGACATGGGGGACGGCTTTGTGCCGTACCGACGCGACGTGGCCTATGTGGCTGCTTGCGAGGCGCCCATTGCCCCCTTGCTGGACCAATTCGAGTTCGTACAAGACCGCGCGCGCTGGGGCTACAAATTCCGCTTCGGGTTGTTCAAGGTGAGCGAGCACGACATGGCGCTGATTGCGGGCGCCATGGGCGCGGATCCGCGCGTGCTGCATCTGGCGCCGCAAGCCGCACTCTTATGATCGGCAGGCTGGTGCCCGACCTGCCCTGCCCCACCCAGCTACAAGACCATGCGCCGCGCCGACCGACTGTTCCAGATTGTCCAGCTCATCCGCGGGCGGCGGCTCAGCACCGCGGATTTCCTCGCGGGCCGCCTGGAGGTGTCGGCGCGCACCGTGTACCGCGACATCGCCGACCTGCAGCGCCAGGGTGTTCCCATCGAGGGCGAGGCCGGTGTCGGTTACCGGTTGGGCCAAGGTTTCGATTTGCCGCCCCTGATGTTCACGCACGACGAGGCCCGTGCGCTGGTGGCCTCGGTGCGCATGGCGCAGGCGTGGCAAGACCCGGCGCTGGCGCAGGCCTCGCAAGTGGCGCTGGGCAAGATTTTGTCGGTGCTGCCCGCATCCGCGCGAACTGCCGCGCAAAGCATGGCGGTCTATGCGCCGCCGGTCGGGCTGGCACCTGCCGTGCAGCACCACTTGCAGGTCCTGCGCGAAGCGGCCCAGCTGCGCCGCAAGGTGCGGATTGACTACCGCGACGTCCGCGACATGCCAAGCCAGCGCACCTTGCGGCCGCTGGGTTGCTTCTACTGGGGCAGCGTCTGGACCCTCGCCGCGTGGTGTGAAACACGGCGCGCGTTTCGCAGTTTCCGGCTGGACC
>JAYVRP010000652.1:0-1608 GCA_043776215.1 Rhodoferax sp.
TCTGGCGCGAGTTCTATTTCCAGATACTGGCCAACTTCCCGCACGTCGTCGGCGGTGCCTTCAAGCGCGAATACGATGCGCTCCGCTGGGAACATGGCAAACACGCGCACACCCTGTTCGATGCCTGGTGCGCGGGGCGCACTGGTTACCCCTTGGTGGACGCTGCCATGGCACAGATCAACCAGACCGGCTACATGCACAACCGCCTGCGCATGGTCGCGGCCAGTTTCCTCGTCAAGGACCTCGGTATCGACTGGCGCTGGGGCGAAAAGTATTTCGCCGAGAAACTCAATGATTTCGACCTCGCCGCCAACAACGGCGGGTGGCAATGGGTGGCATCCACCGGCTGCGACGCCCAACCCTATTTCCGGATCTTCAACCCGGTGAGCCAAAGCGGGAAATTCGACCCGCAGGGAAAGTTCATCCGGCGCTACCTGCCGCAGCTGTCGAAACTGTCAGCCTCGGCGATCCACGCACCGTGGGACTGCGGCGCGGTGGAACTGCTATCCACAGGGGTCACGCTTGGGAAGAACTACCCCGCACCACTCATCGCGCACGATGCCGCGCGGGCACTGACACTCGCGCGTTACGCGGTCGTGCGCAAGTCGTCCGGCGCGCCCGGTACCGCGCAGTAGTGGGCGATCAACCCGAGCAACTCCTCTTCGGAATACGGTTTGCCAAGGTAATGGTCCACGCCTAGTTCACGCGCGTGTTCGCGGTGCTTTTCCGCGATGCGCGACGTGATCATGATGATGGGCAAGTCACGCAGACGCTCGTCGCCACGGATGTTGCGCGCCAGATCAAAACCGTCCATGCGCGGCATTTCAATGTCGGACAGCACCACTGCGGGTCGTTCCTCCTGCAGCCGCTCCAGCGCCTGCAAACCGTCGGCGGCCATCACCACCCGGTAACCTTCGCGTTTGAGCAGCCTCTGCGTCACACGCCGCACCGTGATGGAGTCGTCCACCACCAGGATCAATGGGATCTGCACCGCGCCCAGCGCAGGTGCAAGCTGCCCACCGCCGGCGCCCGCCACCTGTGCCCGGCCTACAGGCGCCTGGCGCGCCTGCAACTGGAACTCCAACGCGCGATTGCCATAGATCGTGGCCAGCGCCACCGGGTTGTAGATCAGCACCACCGCGCCAGAGGCCAGTACCGACATGCCGGTCATGCCGGGCACACGTGACAGTTGAGGTCCGAGGTTCTTGACCACCACCTCCTGGTTGCCCAGAACTTCGTCCACATGGGTGGCAACGCGACGACCCGCACTGCGGAAGACCACCACCGGCAAGTGTTTCTGCAACGGTTCGGTGCTCAGTGCTGAGGACTGCAGGAGTGCGCCCGCCCAATAAAAGGGAATCTGCTCCCCGGCATGGCTGAAGGTGTTGCTCTGGTAGGCCTGTTCGACCTCCTGCGCCGTCACGCGCTTGACGACCTCCACCAGATTGGAAGGAACTCCAATGGCCAGTTCCCCGAGCCGCAGCATCACGACCTGCGTGACCGCCGTGGTCAGAGGCACCACCAGCTTGAAGCTGGTGCCTTGGCCGGGCGTGGTTGATGTTTCAATACGCCCACCCAGTGCGTTGACCTCGGTGCGGACCACATCCA
>JAYVRP010000653.1:0-1607 GCA_043776215.1 Rhodoferax sp.
GCGTCGCCCATTTGCGCGGTGCTGACCAGCGTGGTCTTTTCACTGAAAATGTCGGCCGTTCGCAGGCCTTGGGCCAGTACAGCCTTAACGGCACCTTCAATGAGATCTGCAGCCAGGGGCTGGTTCAGGCTGAACCGCAGCATCATTGCGGCACTGAGGATGGTCGCCAACGGGTTCGCAACCCCCTTGCCCGCGATGTCAGGCGCGCTTCCGTGGCTCGGCTCATACAGACCCTGGTTGCGCGCATTCAGGCTGGCCGACGGCAACATGCCGATGGAGCCCGTGAGCATCGCAGCCTCGTCGCTCAGAATATCGCCAAACATATTGCCTGTCACCACCACGTCGAACTTCTTGGGTGCCCGCACCAACTGCATGGCTGCGTTGTCGACATACATATGGTCGAGCTGCACGTCCGGATACTCCTTTGCAACGTCGGAAACGACGTCTTTCCAGAACTGGAAGGTTTCCAGTACGTTGGCCTTGTCAACGCTGGTGACTCGCTTGCTTCGTTTGCGCGCCGCCTGGAACGCGACATGGGCGATCCGTTCGATTTCCGGTCGCGAATAACGCATGGTGTCGAAAGCTTCTTCGCTGCCCGGGAAATGGCCATCGACCGCTATTCTGCGACCGCGTGGTTGGCCAAAATAGATGTCGCCCGTGAGTTCGCGGATGATGAGAATGTCGAGGCCTGCGATGAGTTCCGGTTTGAGGGTCGACGCATCCACAAGCTGTTCGTAACAAATTGCGGGACGGAAATTCGCGAACAAACCGAGATGCTTGCGCAGCCCCAAGATCGCCTGCTCCGGCCGCAGGGAACGCTCCAGTTTGTCGTATTTCCAGTCGCCAACAGCGCCAAAAAGGATGGCATCTGCTTGCAGAGCCAACTTGAGTGTGGCGTCGGGCAGTGGGTGGCCAAACGCTTCATATGCAGCCCCCCCCACGAGTGCCGTTTCTAATTCGATCTTCAGGCCCAATGCCTGCAGCACTTTGATTGCTTCGCTGACAATCTCAGTGCCAATGCCGTCACCGGGCAGTACCGCGATTTTCATGTTTTTGGGGATAGTGAGTGGTTGCAGTGGCGCTGAACTATTCCAGACGGGTCACCGGCCCAGTTGGGCATCCTGATTGGCTTGTTGCTGGATTGTGGCCTCAATGCCTTTGCGCCGCTCATCGGCCAGCGCGGCAAAACCGACATCGATCTTGTCGAGTTCCGTGCACAAATAGTTACTGCCCAACGGCATCCTCTGCACGGAATGGCACAACGCGCGGATCGACGCGGCGGACGCCGGGTTTGCCCTGACTGTGCGCAATTCGGGGGGGAATCTTCGCCAATCGACTGGTCTCTGCGGCCCGCTGGTAGACGTTCAGCGTGCGTTGCCGGTACTTGGCGTCGGTGCATTTTGAACTGCCGCCTGGAGCCCCAATAAAGACTGGATCGCCGGGACACTCTGCGGGTCCTCGATCACGCCGGCGCGGGCAACGTTCAACACATCTGCCACCAGCGCAACTGCGAAATTCCTGGGCTGAAAAGTCATGAAGGTTCCTTGCTGTGCATGGTATTGGAGAGCCATGGCATTCTCGCCAGTCTTTGTGCTTCGAACGCCCTG
>JAYVRP010000654.1:0-5102 GCA_043776215.1 Rhodoferax sp.
TGACGTTGATCTTCGAGAACAGCCAGAGTCCGACCACACACATCGAACCCATGAGCGCCGTGATGAGCCCCGCACACACCAGCCCGGCCACCGGGCCCACCACCAGGGCCCCGACGCCTGTGACCACGGCCCCGTTCCAACGCACCGTGCTGGCATCGAACAGCGCCAACACACCCATCACGAAACCGAAGGGCACCAGGGAGAACACGCTGCCGAACCAGATGAGTTTGTAGACGGTCCCCGCGGTCAGACGCAGGATGGTCAGTGATTCGAGCATGCGGCAATATTCTGGATGTTTGGCCTGCCTGCGCAGGCCGATGGCGCCGGCTCAGGCTGCAGTGCGGCCGAGCAAGCTGGCGAAGAAGCTCACCCACAAACCCACCAGGAGCGCGAAGCTTGCGAGAAAGGCCGCCAGGCGATGCATGACCTTGTTGTACGTGCAGTGGATCAGGCTGTGCAAGACCCGCAGAGCCACATACAACCAGGCGCCGACGACCAACCAGAGGGGGACCTGCGATGTGGCCAGCGCAACGGCAACCAGGGCGTAGAAGAGCACGGGAACTTCGAACAGGTTGCGGAAGTTGTCAGCGGCCTGCACATTCTCAAGGCGTGCCGCCATCTGGACGGAGGTGGCTGCGGCTTGGGGATGGATGCGCTTTTTGCGCATCTCCTCGACACGCGTGAAAAGCAGCCTGGCGCCGACGGCGGCGCTCAGGAGCACCAGGGCGAGACAGGCGGTAACAAGGTGGATGGCGTTGGCGGGCATGGATGAGGGTCTTGTGCGGCTGGATGAATGAAAGCTTGTTACCCATCACGGGCAAGGCGCGCTGCGTCCCGACGGACTCTGGCTGCCACCCGACGCCAGGATGGCGAGATGGAACTGTTCAGCACTTTGGCCGGGAAGGGAAAAGCATGGTTATCGTAACGCCCGCGAGGGATTTGGCAAGTAGCTGACGTGGACTCTGTTGGAGCGCCGCAAGGCTGGGCTGTGCGGTCAACGCCGAAATTCAGCGGACGCCGTTGGCGGTCCGATGGAATGACCAGTTAAAACTGCTCTGGTTCAGCAACACCAAGGTCACGGCAAATTTTGCGTGCCAGGTGATTACTAACCTCCGTGTGTCGCGGAATGGCGCTTCGCTTTTCAGTGATCGTGTGATGCCACCACGAATGACTGCCACCCTCACGCAATAGCCTACAGTCCATAGAAGTGAGATGGCGTAGCAAGTCACGACGCTTCATACCGCAATGAGAAGTTCTTCGTAGGTTTGGCCGGCCGCGCTTCGGGCCTCTGTGCGATTGAATTCAATTGCTTCCGTGAGCGTGACCCGCAGCGAATCCAATAGGCGGTCACGTGTTGATTCCTGGCAATTGACACCCGGTACTTCCTCTATCCAGCCAATCCACCAATCGGCATCCTGCTTTACAACAGCCGTGTATGTTTGTGTCATTCTGACTCCTTGCATCCGCAAGTGTAGCGAGTGGCATTGAGCGGTTTCAACGCAATGTCCAGAGCGGACCGTGCTCTGGAAGCTGCACGTTGCTCGATATTCTGGACATCAAAATCCGATCATATTGAAGCCAGGTTTGGCTCTTGGCGCATTTTGCTGCGATTTCAGGAGCATTCAATTTACCGGAGAACTTCGTCGTCGATCCGCATGGACCTTGGACGCGGCGCACTGGTCGCATATGGGCTGGATCCTGGGCCCCTACGAAAAGGGTGCTCCCGCACGATTTGCCGATAGTGTGCCGGAATGGTTTGGCAAGAACCTGTTGGATGGCGGCGTGGACCGCCTGTTGCCCCACCTGGAGGAGGCCATGCGGCGTATGCCGGGGCTGGAGCTTTGCGACATCAAGGCCATCGCCAACGTGCCAATCTCGCGCACGCGAGACGGCAGCCACCTGGCCGGCCCGGCCTGGGGTGTCCGGAACGTGTGGCTCAACGAAGGCCACCGCTTCGGCGTGACGGCCGCCGGCGGTGCCGGCTGGCAGCTTGTCAACTGGATCGTGGATGGCGAAGCCACGGTGGACATGCTGGCCATGGACCCGCGGCGTTGCGGCCCCTACACCAACAAACGCTACGTGGTGGCAAAGAATGAAGAGGCCTTGGCAAGAGCCTGGCACTGCGTTACATCGACACGACTTTTTCCGACGTGGGCACGGAACTCGAGATTGAGGTCCTGGGGCAGCGCAAGAAGGCTGCTGTGCTTGTGGAGTCGCCACTGGATCCGGAGAACGCCAAGTTGCGCGCCTGACGGTTTGGGCGGCCTTTGACGGGTGTCAAGTCAAGGCCCACCCATTTGCAGATAATCCCGATTCTCAAGCAACAACGGGAGAGCGTATGGATCTGCAATTTCACCGCCGTGCCTGGGTGGCCGCAGTGGCTGCACTGGCATTGGCGGGCACGGGGTCTGGCCAGGCCCAAACCACCAATGCGTCGGCACTCAGCGTGCTTTCGGCACTGCCGGTAGGCTCGGTGGTGCTGGCCAGCGAGGCGGCTGGCGCAGTCACAGAGGCATCGGTCCTGCTGTCGGCGGCTGGCGCGACCTTGGTTGTGAAAGCGGTCGAAGTCACGGCGCGCGGCGCGGTCTATGTGCTGGAGCGTGTGTCAGACGGCATACGTGTCAGTGTGCAGGTCTCGGGCAAGGTCGCGGGTGCTGCGTCGGTCGCGGTGGGAACACTGGTGACGGTCAGCGTGATCGCGGCGGGCACGATCCTTTCGGTGGCCGGTGAAGCCATCGCCTTTGTTCCGAATGCGATTGGCCAGGCGCTTCTGTACAACCGCCGGATCAGCAACTGATGGCGCGTCTGGTGCCTGGGGGCCTGGCCCGCCTGTTATGCGCGGCACTGCTGGTGCTGCTGGCCCCGGTCGCGTTCGCCGGGCGCTCCTGCGAACCGCAGAAGCTCACGCCCCGCGTGCTCGAGAGTGGCCTGGCCATGGCCGACAAGACGCTCAAGGCCCTGCAGGCCAGTGGCGACAAGGTGGTGTTGCTGGCGCGATCAGGGCAGGACTTGTCAAAGTATGGCTTGCGCTACTCGCATTTTGGGTTCGCCTACCAGGAGCCCGATGGCCGGGGTGGCACCCAGTGGCGCGTCGTGCACAAACTGAATTTCTGCGGCACCGCCGAAGCACATATCTATCGCCAGGGGCTGGGCGAATTCTTTCTGGATGACCCCTGGCGCTACGAGGCCGCATGGGTCGCGCCCAACTCCGACCTGCAGGAGCAATTGTTGACCTTGTTGCAGGACGACAGCCGCGTGTTGCAACTGCACGCGAAGGCCTACAACATGGTCAGTTACCCGTGGAGCACGCGTTACCAGCAGTCGAACCAGTGGGTACTCGAGACCCTGGCGGCTGCCGCCGAGCCGGGCGTGACCTCGCGCCAGAAGGCGCAGGCCTGGTTGCAGTTCAAGGGGTACGAGCCCACCACGCTGCGCCTCAACGCCTTGGAGCGCCTGGGCGCGCGGGTGACGGCCGCCAACGTCGCTTTCGACGACCACCCCAACGACAAGCGCTTTTCGGACCGCATCGAGACCACCACGGTCGATTCCGTCTTTGCCTGGATGCAGCGTGCCAGGCTGGGAAAACCCCTGGTGGAAATCAAGCTGTAGCGATGGGTTCAGACACCGCGCGCGCGGTCTGCCTTGAACCGGTCGCGGAACGCCCCGAAGGTGCCCGCGTCGAGTGCATTGCGCACCTCGGCCATCAGGTTCAAGAAGTAATGCAGGTTGTGGATGCTGGCCAGCATCGGGCCGAGCATCTCGCCGCAACGGTCCAGATGGTGCAGGTAGGCGCGGGAGAATCCATCGCGCCCGCCATCGGCCCACGGCACACCCGCCTGGCCAGCGCAGGCGTAGCAGGTGCACGTGGCGTCCAGTGGCTGCGGGTCGGCCTTGTGGCGCGCATTGCGGATCTTCAGGTCGCCATGGCGCGTGAACAGGGTGCCGTTGCGTGCGTTGCGGGTCGGCATCACGCAGTCGAACATGTCCACGCCCTGGGCCACGCCTTCCACCAGGTCTTCCGGTGTGCCGACCCCCATCAGGTAGCGCGGTTTGTGTGCCGGCAGGCGGTGCGGCGTGTGGGCCATGATGCGCAGCATCTCGTCCTTGGGTTCGCCCACGCTCACACCACCCACGGCGTAACCGGGAAAGTCCATCGCCACCAGTTGTTCCAGGGATTCCTGGCGCAGGTGCTCGAACATGCCGCCCTGCACGATGCCGAACAGCGCGTTGGTATTGCCCAGGCGCGCAAACTCCGTCTTGCAGCGACCGGCCCAGCGCAGGCTCAACTCCATCGACTGGCGCGCTTCGCGTTCGGTGGTCAATTGGCCTTGGGTCTTGGGCTCGACCGAGATGTAGGGTGTGCATTCGTCAAACTGCATCACGACGTCGGAGTTCAGCGTGGTCTGGATCTGCATCGATATCTCGGGCGTGAGAAACAGCTTGTCGCCGTTGACAGGTGACGAGAATCGCACCCCTTCCTCGCTGATCTTGCGCATGGCGCCGAGCGACCAGACCTGGAAACCGCCCGAGTCCGTGAGGATGGGTTTGTGCCACTTCTCGAACGCATGCAATCCGCCGAACTGGCGGACGACATCGAGCCCCGGGCGCATCCACAAATGGAACGTGTTGCCCAGGATGATCTGCGCGCCCATGTCTCCCAGGCTCTGGGGCGTGACGCCCTTGACCGTTCCATACGTGCCCACAGGCATGAAGATCGGGGTTTCCACGACGCCATGTGTGAGCGTGAGCCGGCCGCGGCGGGCGTGGCTGCCGGGCGTGCCACCCGAGGCGCGGTCGGTCTGGAGAATGTCGAACTTGAGCATCGGGGGGGGCTCAGGCGCCGCTGTTTCGCATGCGGCGCAGCAGCATGGCATCGCCGTAACTGAAGAAGCGGTAGTTTTCGTGGATCGCATGGCGGTACAGGGCCATCACATGCGCGTACCCGGCAAATGCGCATACCAGCATCACCAGCGTCGATTTGGGCAGGTGAAAGTTGGTGATCAGCATGTCCACCACTCGATATCCGAAGCCGGGTGTGATGAAGATGTTCGTGTCGCCGCTGGCCTGGCCCGAGCGCGCCCACGACTCCAGCGTGCGGACCG
>JAYVRP010000655.1:0-5102 GCA_043776215.1 Rhodoferax sp.
GACGACATTGGCGAGTTTCGGTGTCATCCTGCTGTTGTCGCGCAAGGGTTTCGAGAGCGAGGAGATCACGGATTTCGCCGGGCTCAACCAGCGCAGCCCGCTGTATGCGGCAGTCATGGCGGCGTGCCTGCTGTCGCTGGCTGGCATCCCGCCGATGGTGGGTTTTTATGCCAAGTTGTCGGTGCTGCAGGCGCTGGTGTCCTCGGGCCAGGCGATGCACATCGGACTGGCGGTTTTCGCGGTCATGATGTCGCTGGTCGGCGCCTTCTACTACCTGCGGGTCATCAAGGTGATGTATTTCGACGAACCCGTGTTTGTGGATGCCATCCATGCTCCTATGGATGTGCGCGTCGTGTTGTCCATCAACGGCGCTCTGGTGCTGCTGGTCGGCCTGTTCCCGGGTGCGTTGATGGCCTTGTGCGCACGAGCGGTGGCCAGCATGATGGCGGCTTGAAGCGCTTCCTGCCCACTGGCCCCTTCGCCGCAACCTGTCACGCATGCCTGTGGATGACGCCCATCTTGTAGAGCACCTCGACACGCGCCAGGAGCTTTTGCAGGGGCACTTCCTGCAGGTGCGTCGCGACACGGTGCACCTGCCCAACGCGCGGCTTGGCACGCGTGAATACGTCGTGCATCCGGGCGCGGTGATGGTGATTCCCCTGCTCGCGGAGGCCGATGGCCAGGCACGCGTGGTGCTGGAGCGCCAGTTTCGTTACCCGATTGGCCGGGTGATGGTCGAGTTTCCTGCGGGCAAGCTCGATCCGGGCGAGGATTTGTGGCTCTGCGCGCAGCGCGAATTGCGCGAGGAAACCGGTTACCGTGCCGCCGAGTGGGCCCATGCGGGTGTGTTGCACCCGCTCGTGGCCTACTCGACCGAGTTCATCGATGTCTGGTTCGCGCGCGGGCTCACTGCCGGCTTACGCGCCCTGGACGAAGGCGAGTTCCTTGAGGTGATCACTGCCAGCGTCGACGAGCTGCTGCTCTGGTGCCGCGACGGGCAGGTCACCGATGGCAAGACGCTGGTGGGCGCCTTGTGGTTGCAAAACGTCCAGTCGGGAGCGTGGGCTCTGGACTGGAGGGAAGCCGGCCGCGTGATGCCTGCAGGATAATTCGTCCATGAAAGTGCTGGATCTCCAATGCAGTGGTTTGCATGTCTTCGAGGGCTGGTTTGCCTCCGAGGACGACTTTGCCAGCCAGCGCGCACGGGGCCTGGTGGCCTGCCCGATGTGCGCCGATACCACGGTGACCAAGAAACTGAGTGCCCCGCGTTTGAACCTGGGCCACGCCCGCGACCCCGAAACCCCCAGGCAAGACCTTGTCGTGGCGCCCGACAAGACCGATACCGGCCTGCAGGACGCATGGATGGCCATGGCCCGCCGCGTTTTGGCCAACACCGAAGACGTGGGCGAGCGATTTGCCGAAGAGGCGCGCCGGATTCACTACGGCGAGACCGACCAGCGCGGAATCCGTGGCAAGGCTTCACAGGGCGAAACCGAGGCGCTGCTGGAGGAAGGCATCACCGTCATGCAGTTGCCCTTGCCCGATGTACTCAAGGGGCAGCTTCAGTAGCTTCACGGGTGGTGGACGCGATGCTTGCCGAGTTGGCTGATTTACGGCCCTGGGCGGGATCAGGCCGGTGCGGCACTCGGCTCCGCGAATGTCCCCCGCCCTTCGGGCTCCTCCTTTATTTCGCTACACCGAGTTGGAATGCCCGACACGTACCGGTCGTTCTCTGCTGCTTCTGTCGCGGTAACCAAGACCAGCAGAAACGGTTGGAAAGACTGGGAAATACTCGTCCCGGGGAGCGAGACGTGGTTGTTGGCGGACCTATGGAGAAAATCCGCGACGAAGGCTGCGCAATAGATGAGATGAAAGGTCTTGGATCAGTTTTGAGCGAACGCTCAAAATGTGGCTGATTTCTTTGCCCAAAGAGGCAGCGCCCGCTGGCCGCATCCTCTACGGCCTTGGAAATTGCGTCCACCGATCTGTCGGAAAATCCTTTGCTCGACTCCGTCGCACCAAGCGAGTTGGATGGTGAGGTGAAAGTAGTTGCCGCTTCCTGAATACGTTCAAAATCTCGGCAAGCTATCTCCAGAGGGCTTTTGCCCCCGAACTGAGGACCAACCTCAAAGGCATCGAAAGGTACTCAGGCCCGTCAAGTTGGCCCCGCTGGCACTATTGAGGTTTCCATATTTCGCGACAATTTGTTTTTCGTTCGCCCTGAGCTTGTCGAAGGGCTCACGAGGGCTTCGACAGGCTCAGCCCGAACGGTGCAATGAAACCCGGAAGGTCAATAGTGTCAATCGGCGGCGCACCGCCTGCCGACGCCGCCGGCAAGATCAGGCCGATGGGGCACTCGGCGCAGCGCCATAAAGGAGGAGGAGTCGGCCCTAGGCCGACAACGGGGGACAGCCGCGGAGCCGAGTGCCCCATCGGCCTGATCCCGCCAACACCCCCCCCGCATTGCCACCTCAACTCGTGAACTGCAACGCCGCCAGCCGCGCATACACACCGCCTTGCGCCACCAGCGAGGCATGGGTGCCTTGCTCCACGATGCGCGCCTGGTCCAGCACCACGATGCGGTCCGCCTTCTGGACCGTGGCCAGGCGGTGCGCTATGACCAGCGTGGTGCGGTTGCGCATGGCCGACTCCAGCGCCGCCTGCACCATGCGCTCACTCTCGGCATCGAGCGCACTGGTGGCCTCGTCGAGCAGCAGCAAGGGCGGGTTCTTGAGCATCGCCCGTGCGATGGCGATGCGCTGGCGTTGCCCGCCGCTCAGGCGCACGCCGCGTTCACCGAGGAAAGTTTCGTAGCCTTGTGGCAACACACGGATGAATTCATCGGCAAACGCGGCCTGCGCTGCGGCCTGCACGTCCGCGTCGGTGGCGTCCGGCTTGCCATAGCGGATGTTCTCCAGCGCACTGGTCGAGAAGATCACGGCATCCTGGGGCACGATGCCGATCTGCCGGCGCAAGTCCTCCAGGGCGAGGTCGCGAATCGGTACACCGCCCAGCGTGATGTTTCCCTGCTGCGGATCGTAAAAACGCAGCAACAACTGGAACACTGTGCTCTTGCCCGCACCGCTGGCCCCGACCAGCGCCACAGTCTCGCCGGCCGCCACATCCAGGCTGAAACTCCACAGGGCGCTTTGGGCGGGTCGCGAAGGATAGTGAAAGGTGACCCCGTCGAAGGACACCGCGCTGCCCGCCACAGGCAACACACCGCGCACGGGTCGGGCTGGTGAGCGGATCAGCGAGTTGGTATCGAGCAGCTCCATCAGCCGCTCGGTGGCGCCCGCTGCACGCAGCAAATCGCCGTAGACCTCGCCCAGCACGGCAAACGCACTGGCCAGGATGATCACGTAGACCACCGTCTGCCCCAGGTGCCCGGCGGTGATACGCCCCGCCATGACCGCCTGCGTGCCCTGGAACAGGCCCCACAGCAGCGCAGCCGAGGTGGCGATGATGATGAAGGCCACCAGCACCGAGCGCGCGCGCGTGCGCCGGATCGCCACGTGGAATGCGTTGTCGGTCGACACATCGAAACGTTGCGCCTCGCGCGACTCGGCCACATAACTCTGGACCACCGGAATCGCGTTGAGCACTTCGGCGGCAATGGCGCTCGAATCGGCCACCCGGTCCTGGCTGGCGCGCGAGAGCTTGCGCACACGACGGCCAAACCACAGGCTGGGCACGACGATCAGCACCAGCACCACGAGCACCTGCGTCATCACGTACGGGTTGGTCCAGACCAGCATGCCCAGAGCGCCAATGCCCATGACGGAGTTGCGCAAGCCCATGCTCAGGGAAGAGCCCACCACCGTCTGCACCAGCGTGGTGTCGACCGTGAGCCGGCTGAGAACTTCGCCGGTCTGCGTCGTCTCGAAAAACTCCGGGCTCTGGCGCAATACATGGGCATAGACCGCGTTGCGCAGGTCGGCGGTCACGCGTTCGCCGAGCCAGCTCACCATGTAGAAACGCGCTGCGGAAAACAGCCCCAGCGCCACCGCCACGGCGAACAGCTCCATGAAATGCTCGCGCAGCAACATCACCTGGTTGCCCTTGTCGCCGCTGGCCAGCGCGGCGCTGGGCGCCGGACCCACCAGGCCGCCGTCGATCAGGCTGCGCAAGGCCAGCGGGAAGACGAGGGTGCTCACGGCCGCCATCACCAGAAACACAATGGCCAGCACGATGCGCCCCCGGTAGGGCCGCAGGAAAGGCAGCAAGCCGGACAGGGAACGGGGGGACTGCGCCTTGGCGCGTTCGGTCGTGGGTTTGGACATGCTTCTAGAGTACCAGTGGTTTGGCGTAGCCGGTCATTTCAAGGTAGCCCCCTCCGACCAGCCGTTTGTTGCTGTCCTGCAGGTCGCACAAGCCTTCCCAGTACACCGCCCCCGTGGACGTGCGGCTGTCGAGTTCCTGGTTGTCCAGCAGAGCCCGTAAAACATAGTTGTCGGATGGTGTGCGCAGCAGCCATTCCACCGGGTAGGTGGCCTGGGTCAAGGGACTCTTCCAACCGCGCACGGGCTGAAAAGCCGCTTCCCCGCGGCTGAAAACATAGGTCTGACCGTCACTTGCCAGCTTGGGGTGGCGAAACGAACCGCCGTCCCACAGGGCCTGGCCGGACTTGTCGCGGATGCGGAAGGCGGTCAAGGCGCTGCCGTCGAACAGGTTCATGCCGATCCAGTCCCACCCCACGGCAGCCGGGTGCAACAGGCTGTCGCTCCATTCATGGTCGAGCCACGCGGCGCCGGTGGTGGGCGTGAAACTGGTGTTGGCCTGGCGCGCACCGTCGCCTGCCACGGCGACGCGCTGGCCCTGCAGTGTGATGGCACCTTGGAATGCGAGTTGCGGCAGGCTGTAATACTGGCTGGATTGCCCGGCATCGGGCCCTTTGCGCGACAGACCCTTGTCACCCTGCAACAGGACCGCTTGCGTGGGCGAAAAGTCCAGTTCAAGCGCGAAATCGTCGCCGCGCACACGAGCCCGGTAGACGCCGTTCTCGCGCACCAGCGACCAGTCGCGCAGGCGCACGGCGGTGTCGTTTTCGCTGGCCGTGGCGATGTCGAATCCGGCGCGGGCAATCCGCTGGTCATGCCAGA
>JAYVRP010000656.1:0-19133 GCA_043776215.1 Rhodoferax sp.
CAGCGAGAAGTTGCTGGCCGGGCGCACAGCGGGTCAGTCCCGATTAAAGCTGGATCCGCTGGAAGTTCTTTCAGACCGGGTGGCGACGCTCGAGACATCGACCGCGACCGCGCCTGCCGAGCAGGCTGCCCGGGAAGTGCGCGATGCGCAGCGGCTGCAATCGCTGGAGGCCAGCGTCAAGAACCTGCTGGTGGTAGCGACCAGGAACGAATCGAACCTGGTCGACCTCAGGGCCCGTTTGCAGCAGGCGGAGTCCGAACGATTCGCCAACCCGTTGGTGTACGGCTTGGGTGCGCTTTTGCTGGCTTGTCTGGCAGCTATCGGCTTTTTGATCACGCGCCGGAATGGCACAGGGGCTCGTTCAGGCGGAAACTGGTGGAGTGGTTCTTCGAATGCCGAGCATGCCGATGAAGCCGCGGATCGGGCGCTGACCACCTCACGCCAGCCAGGCTTTTCGCCGATGTCGTCTCCGTCGCCACTGACCGGGCCCGACACGCTGACGGCGGCCGATCAGACCGTGCAACAGACTCAACGCGTCGGGCCGGCGTCCAGGCCGGCTCCGATTACGCAAGTGGACGTCAGCCTGGTTGAAATGAGCGAGTCGACGTTTGATCGGCTCATGCAGTCGGGTACAACCCACAGCGCAATCCGCAAGCCGCGCCCCGTCGATAGTGGCCCTGCGCCCCTTTCGCCTGAGCGCAGGTTGATCAATTCGGACGAGTTGTTCGATATTCGCCAGCAGGCGGAATTCTTCGTCTCTCTGGGCCAGACCGACCAGGCAGTGCGAGTCCTTGAGAACCGTATTGCAGACAGAGGTGAAGCAAGCCCATTGGCTTATCTGGACCTGCTGAAGATCTTCCATTCGCTTGGATTGAAAGCGGACTTTCGGCAGGTACGGGAAGACTTCAATCTGCTATTCAATGCGCGTGTTCCGGAGTTTTCCAGTTTTGACTTTGAGGGCAGATCGCTGGAAGAGTACACCGACGTCATGAACACCATCGTCAAGGTTTGGGGTACCACGGAGAGGCTTGCCGCCATCGAGTCATGGCTGTTTATCGATCAGCAACCCAGGCACGGCGAAGTTTTCGACCTCGCGGCGTTTCGCGACCTTCTGTTGCTGCATGGCGTGGCGCAGGTGGCCGATGGACTGTCCGACGAGCTGGTGCGTGCCGCAGTACCTGACCGCCCACGCAGCCCATTCTCCGCCGGTGTCCGGCCGTCATCGGAGCCAAGTGGTGCGGAGTCACCGAAGGTGGCGCGTGGGTTCCCTGCCCAACCCGATGACCCGCCATTACCTGCACTCGATGGCGCGACGACCGGGATTGATATCGATTTATCGGACCTCACGCCAGTGACGATGCCGCCGATCACCGACGCTGCTCCTCAAGCTGCGGCGCACGCCCCGCCCGATAACCTGATCGACTTCGACCTCCCCAGCCTGCCCGCTGGCGATGGAGACCGTCCCGGCAGACGCTAAACCAGCAGGCCGCAAGGTTCAGCGCATCAGCGCCGGACTTGCAATGCGCCGGGATTCACGATATTGCTTGGCGTGCCTCGAATGAAGTTCGCGACATTGTCGAAGGCTCCGCCAAAAAGCGCTTCATAACTTTCCTGTTCGACGTAACCGATGTGCGGTGTGCAGATGCAGTTTTCGAGGCGCAGCAATGCGTGTCCCTGCAGGATCGGTTCGGTTTCGAAAACGTCCACGGCTGCCATTCCGGGCCTACCGCGATTGAGGGCAGAAATCAGGGCATCAGGCTCCAGCAACTCGGCACGGGAGGTATTGACCAGCACGGCAGTCGGCTTCATGTTTGACAGGTCTTCAAGTCGCACGATCCCACGGGTTTCGTCATTGAGTCTCAGATGCAGGCTCAGTACGTCGCTGTGGGAAAACGCTTCAGCACGAGAGCTTGCCGCCTGATAACCATCATTGGCCGCCTTTTGCCTTGAGTTGTCGCTTCCCCATACGAGCACTTTCATGCCGAAGGCCTTGCCATACCCTGCAATCAAGCGGCCAATCCGACCGTATCCCCATACACACAGCGTTTTGCCCGACAACAAGTTACCGAGACCGAAGTTGGGTGGCATCGACGACGATTTGAGCCCCGATTGTTGCCATACGCCATGCTTGAGGTTGCCAATGTAGTGTGGCAAACGGCGCATGGCAGCCATCACCAGTGCCCAAGTCAGCTCCGCAGTAGCCTGTGGCGAACCGACCCCTTCCGCTACGGCAATCCCGCGCTCTGTACAGGCCTGAACGTCCACATTGCCACCGATCCGGCCTGTTTGTACGACCAGCTTGAGCTTGGGTAGTTTTTCTATCAAGGGTCGTGTCAAATGGGTGCGCTCGCGAATCAGCACAATGATGTCGGCATCCTTGAGTCGAATGGAGAGTTGACCTATGCCCTTGACAGTATTGGTATAGACCTTGGCGGGAAAAGCCTCCAGTTTGCTGGCACAGGCAAGTTTGCGCACAGCATCCTGATAGTCGTCGAGAATCACGATGTTCATGCCTGCATTGTGCCTTGCGCCAACGCGGCAAATGGTTGGGGCCGCAAGCTCGCGCGCCTCGATCAAATGCCCCCGAGGGGTGCTGGCTCAGGTTAGCATTGCGCCCTCTCAACATTCACCTTACCAGGATTCACCATGTCCATTTCCATGTCGTCAGCCAGTGTGCCAATTTGCATGTCAATGCTTTCCAACCTCAGTCACATGCTGGACAAGGCCCAGGCATTTGTCGACGCAAAGAAGTGCGATCCGATCGCATTGACGCAATACCGCCTGGCGCCGGACATGTTGCCGTTCACGCGGCAAGTTTTGATTGCCTGTGACGCAGTAAAGAATGGCATCGCCAGGCTCTCCGGCGTGGAGGCTCCGAAATTCGCTGACACCGAGGTGACACTCGGTGAGCTGAAGGAGCGCATCCAGAAGACGCTTGACTTCATGAAGACAGTTCCAGCCGACAGACTGGACGGGAACGAGTCCAGGGAAATTACCTTCCCTGTGGGCAAGGAGGCTAGCCGGACCATGCAGGGTGAAGCCTACTTGAAGCACTGGATGCTTCCCAACCTGTTCTTCCATGTCACCATGGCGTACGCTATTCTTCGGCACAACGGCGTCGAACTCGGCAAGGGTGATTACCTGCTCGGCGCCGGTAGTTGACGGTCATCTTAGCGCCGTGCTGCCACCTGGTGGACTCAGGTGCCGGGTCGCGTTGCGGCTTCCCGAGCCACCATCCGGTCGAGTTCGGCACAGACATCGGCCATGCGGCCGGAAATTACCATACGCCCTCCCTGGGCCGCCGATTGCCCGGCTTCCATGACCCTGAGCACTCTGAGCGGCGGGTTGGAGCGGTTTCTGCGCGAGGCGTCATGGGTGGCCCATGATCGACAAGGCGCGGCGCCGATAGGTGCCAGTGGCAAGGTCACTGGGCGACACGTGACCATCGGCGGGTGGCACAGGTGTGCCCGGGCCCTGGAACCGCCCGTGAGACGCCGCAAAAGCGCGTGGACAGGCGTCAATAAACTGACTGCCGCAAACAAGGTACTGGACATGGTCAACCTTTCAATGCAAACCTACATCAACATCGTGTTTCGAATGAGCCCCACCGCGAGACCTTCTATTTCGAATGGCTCCCCCGGCTCCACGACGATGGTCTGGTAGTCGGGATTTTCCGGGTGCAACTCGATCAGGTGTTTGTTGCGGCGAAACCGCTTGACGGTGACTTCGTCACCAAGACGCGCAACGACGATCTGGCCGTTCTTTGCGTCTTTGGTGGACTGCACCGCCAAAAGGTCGCCGTCCATGATGCCGGCGTCTCGCATGGACATACCGCGTACCTTGAGGAGGTAGTCCGGCTTGCGCTGAAACAGGCTGCTCTCCACGTAATAGGTTTGGTCGATGTGCTCCTGGGCCAAAATTGGCGACCCGGCAGCCACCCGGCCCACCAGAGGCAATGCCAGTTGCGCAAGGCTCTGCAGGGGCAGCGAGTACTGCTTGACACGGGACTCGTTGATCGACCGCAACGCATCGCTTCGCAGCCGAATGCCACGAGAGGTTCCACTGACCAACTCGATGACGCCCTTGCGCGCAAGGGCCTGCAGGTGCTCCTCCGCCGCGTTGGCAGAGCGAAAACCCAATTCGGTGGCAATTTCGGCCCGCGTCGGAGGCGCCCCGGTGCGCGCGATGGCACTTTGAATCAGATCCAGAATCTGCTGCTGGCGAGCAGTAAGCTTCACTTGGAAATGCGGCAAGTCGATCATTCTGACTCCTTGGGTGGGTTGACCTTTAACTGGGTTAATAACCCTTACCTGGGTTAATAACCAGTAACTGTATTTTTAACCAGTTTTTGAAAAGTTGCAAGCCATGACCAAAGAATCAGTTCACAAATTGGTATTGCTGGGTACAGGCGGCACCATTTCCGGCCGTTCGGCCGACGCCACGAACAATGTTGCCTACCAGGCCGGACAGGTCGGCATCAAGGAGCTGGCAGCTACCTTGCCGCTACGCACCATGACCGCGTTCGACCTTGTCAGCGAACAAATCGCACAGATCGACAGCAAGGACATGAGCTTTGCGATCTGGCGGCACCTGGCGGCAAGGTGTATTCACCACCTGTCACAAGTGGACGTGCGTGGCTTGGTGATTACGCATGGGACCGATACGCTGGAAGAGACCGCGTATTTTCTGCACCGGGTGCTGGCACGTGCCGGAGGCTTGCGCAAGCCAGTTATTCTCACGGGAGCCATGCGACCGGCATCATCCATGGCGCCGGATGGGCCGCAGAATCTGCGGGATGCGCTGGTTGTCGCGTCGACCCCGTCAGCCGTTGGCGTACTGGTTGTCATGGCAGGCAAGCTGTACGCAGGCGCAGAGGTCCAGAAGGTTCACTGTTACCGCCTCGACGCATTTGATGCGTCGGACGCAGGACCGCTGGGTTACGTGGAAGAGGGTGCACTGCGACTGGTGCGTCCCTGGCCGCAGGCCGGTGCCGAAGCAACGGCCCGGATTGGCGCCTACGCCGACGCGATGCATTGGCC
This sequence comes from Rhodoferax sp., assembly GCA_043776215.1. Lineage (GTDB taxonomy): Bacteria > Pseudomonadota > Gammaproteobacteria > Burkholderiales > Burkholderiaceae_C > CAISIP01. The sequence goes on from JAYVRP010000656.1 coordinate 5,040, forward strand.
TCGTGTCGAAATTGTCATGAACCATGCCGGCGCAAGCGGATTTGCAGTCGATGCGTTGGTCGCCCATGGGCAATTGTCGGATGAACCGCTGTCTGGACTGGTTGTGGCCGGGACAGGCAATGGAACGCTGCACCATGAGTTGGAGGCCGCCTTGCTGCGCGCCACTCAGCGCGGTATTTTGGTGGTTCGGGCCACGCGATGCCCTCAAGGCCGGGTCCTGACAACCGGCGGTGAATCCTTGCCTGATTCTGCGGGGCTGTCGCCGGTCAAAGCCCGTATTGCACTGATGTTGCGCCTAATGGAGGAAAGGGCGACGGTCTGACGCCCTGGCAGGTTCGTTGACCTAACTATCGAGCGCGGCAAACGCCCTGGCGCGAATCTCATCGACGGAACCAGTGCCACTGATGGCACGGTACTTTGGTGCCGCAGTCGGGGCAGATTGGGCCCAGTTTCCGTAATAGTCCACCAATGGACGAGTCTGTGCACTGTAAACCTCCAGCCTTTTGCGCACGGTCTCTTCGCGGTCATCGTCTCTCTGGATCAGCGCCTCGCCGGTGACGTCATCCACACCTTCGGCGCGCGGCGGGTTGAAGCGTACGTGGTAGGTGCGACCGGACGCGGCATGGGAACGCCTCCCGCTCATGCGCTCTACGATCGCGTCAAACGGCACGTCTATTTCGAGCACATAGTCAATCTTCACATCCGCAGCCTTCATCGCGTCTGCCTGCGGGATAGTGCGGGGAAATCCGTCAAATAGAAAGCCATTGGCGCAATCTGCTTGCAGGATCCGCTCCTTGACCAGCCCGATGATGATGGCATCGCTGACCAGCGCACCAGCGTCCATGATTTTTTTGGCTGCCAGCCCCATCGGTGAGCCAGCCTTGACAGCCGCCCGCAACATGTCACCAGTCGAGATTTGGGGAATACCGTAGCGTTGGCAGATGAACGTGGCCTGCGTGCCTTTACCGGCGCCGGGTGCGCCCAACAATATCAGTCTCATGGAGTTCCTCGGGAGTATGGATACAACGCCTCGCGTCTGGTCGCGCAACGGCATCGCCCGGACTTCTTCCGGGCTGTGAGAATAGCATGTGTCGCGCCCTTGACTCAGCGCTCAAACAGCAATCGAACGCGTTCCAGGTCTTGTGGGGTGTCGATGCCGGGACCGGGGGACTGCTCAGTCACATGCACGGTGATCCGGTACCCGTGCCACATGGCGCGCAACTGTTCAAGTGCTTCGGCAATCTCCAGTGGTGACTGTGTGAGCTGCGGAAAGAGCCGGAGAAATCCAGCGCGGTAACCGTAGATGCCAATGTGACGCAATGGTGCGGCGCGATTCAACATCAATTGACGGGCTCTGTCGCCGCCGCCCCACCACACTTCATTGGCGAAGTCGCGCGCCTGGGGAATCGCAGCGCGGCTGAAGTACAGTGCCCGGCCCCTGGAATCCACAACGACTTTGACGACGTTTGGATTATGGTACTCGTCCTGGGTTTGAATGGGGTGCGCGGCCGTGCTGATGCTGGCGTCGGAGTCGGCATTCAGCAAGGCCGCCACGGCCACTACCAGTGCAGGATCAATAAGTGGTTCGTCGCCTTGCACGTTGACAACGATTCGTGAATCCGGCAACCGCAGCAAATCGCAGGCCTCAGCCAGGCGGTCAGTACCCGAGGCATGGTCCTGGCGTGTCAGTACGGCGTCGACCGAATGTGCGGCGCAGGCAGCCATGATCAAAGGGCTGTCGCAGGCCACTACAACCTGCACCGGCTGGCCGGAGCCGCCTAGGCTGGCGACGCGTTGCGCGACCCGAACGACCATCGGCACCCCGGCAATATCTGCCAGAGGCTTGTTGGGCAGGCGAGTCGACGCCAGCCGCGCAGGAACCAGTACCGTGAATGTCATGCAAGGTTGACGGTCGTGGTCCGAAAACAGTGTGCTCCCGGCTCAAATGCCGAGTTCCTCGTCGCTCAGCGTGCGTGCCTCATTTTCGAGAAGCACGGGGATTCCATCACGCAACGGGTAAGCGAGTCGTGCGCTGCGTGACCACAGTTCCTGAAGGTCCCGGCGAAGTTCAAGGGGACCTTTGGTCACCGGACAAACCAGCAATTCAAGCAGTCGTGTATCCATGAGGAGATGATAACTTTGCGCCTGCCGGCAAAAGCAGTTGTTGATCGAAGGCTTCCCAAAACCCGGCAGGGATTTGCAACTCCAGTGGTACTGCCCAGGCGTGGGGATGTTGGCGCCAGAGTTTGACAGCGTCTTTCTCGGTACACAGCAGCGTGTGTGGCTGGCCTTCTGGCAGGATGGGGGCATTGAATGCAGCGTGGTCCGGCAAGGCGACCGTGTGTGTCAAGGGAACATTCGCGTCTCGCAGCATCTCGAAAAACACCTCGGGTTGAGCAATGCCAGCCACGGCCCAAATCCCGGTGCCGGATCGCCCGCCGCCGACTCCCAGTACACGCAGCGAAATTTCGGTCCCGTCGGCACGATGGGCCTGACTCGACAGGCCTCTCCGAATCCGCCAGGCGTGGTTGCCTGGCGCCTGGTCACCGTCGTACACGACCAGATGGACCGGGCGAGGCCAGGGTTCGCGCAGTGGTCCGGCGGGCAACAACAGGCCATTGCCAACGCCGTTCCTGCCAAACACGCATATTTCCAGATCGCGGTGCAAGGCATGGTGCTGCAAGCCGTCGTCGCAAACGAGAGCACCGACCGTCGGGTACTGGTGCAGCAAGGCTCGCGCAGCATCGATGCGGCGCTTTGCGACAAATACCACTGCGCCTGTGGAGCGGCGTACCAGCAGAGGCTCGTCACCAACCTCCATGGGCACGCTGTCATCGCGTACCTCGCGACAGGTGGTGTCGCTGCGACCGTAGCCACGCGACACGACTCCCACCACGATGCCGCGCGCCTGCAGATGACCAACGATCGCCATGACCAGCGGAGTCTTGCCGGCGCCACCGGCAACCACGTTGCCAACCACAATGACCGGGACCGGCACCCGTTCAATCTTCCAGACACCTGCTCGGTATAACCAGGAGCGAACTGCAAACATTGCGCCATAACACAGGGCCATTGGCCGAAGCAGGATGGAAAGCAGACCGCGCGTTTTCCAACCGTCGATCAGAATGCGCCGTAATGCTGCGCCCATGGCCTTAGCGCTGGGCCGCTTTTGCCGATGGTTGGGTCGCGAAAGTGATCTGCGTGAGACCTGCCCGTCGGGCGGCTTCCATGACCGAGATGACAGCCTGGTGTTTCGCGCTGGCGTCAGCATTGATGATGACAACGGTGTCTTTCCCGGCCTTTGACGCTGCCAGGATTGCGTTGACCAAGGCCTCGGTGCTGCGGCCCGGCACAGCAACCGCGTTGACGCCGTAGGCGCCGTCACTACTCACGCTGACCACCACCTCCTTGGGATAGTCCCTTTGCGTTTCGGCATCCGCAACCGGCAGCTTGAGTTGCAACTCCGTGAATTTGCTGTAGGTCGTCGAGAGCATCAGGAAAATCAGCACGACAAGCAGTACGTCGATGAACGGGATCAGGTTGATTTCGGGTTCATCCCGAGAGCCGGCTCGGAAATTCATGGGCCTTTGCGCAGAGTGTTCAAGTGACGTACCAGGCGCTCGGATGCCAGTTCAAGCGTCAGCAAATGCGCATCCACCGTGGCGCGGAAGTAGCGCCAAAAAATAAGGGCCGGGATGGCGATGATCAGGCCGAACGCGGTGTTGTACAAAGCGACCGAAATCCCATGTGCAAGTTGTGCCGGGTTGCCACCGGTCGCGCCGCCAGTGGGACTTTGCGAGCCAAAGATCTCGATCATGCCGACCACTGTGCCGAACAAACCCATCAGTGGAGCGGCAGATGCAATGGTTGCCAGTGCACTGAGGTACTTTTCGAGGCGATGTGCCACAAGACGCCCAGAGCCTTCCATCGTGCCGCGCAAATCTGCTTCGCTACAACGTGGATTGGCGTTCAAGGCCCGAAAACCGCTCGCCAGAACTTCGCCAAGTGCCGAGTTGCGTTCAAGTTGGGACACCATGTCTGCAGACGGCACGCCATTGCGTGAGACCGCAAGAACCTCATCGAGCAATCGTGCTGGGGCCACCTTAGAACTCTGGAGGCTCATAAAGCGTTCGATGATCAGAGCGAGGGCCAGAACGGAGCAGGCAACGAGGGGCCATATCGGCCAACCGGCGGCTTGTATGATTGAAAGCAAGTGGATCTCCGCGCTCAAAAGGCATTAGCTGATCGATTATGGCGCACGCCCAAGGCGTGGCCGTTCGCTGGATTGCCGGCAAGCGGGCTTTCAAGTCCCGTGTTCACCCACAAAATGTGTGGATAAGTTTGTGCAGAACCCGGGTAAAAGTGTGGCGCACCCTTTGCCGACGGGCGTTTGGGTCAAATTGATGACAAATAGGGCAGCCGATATCTGATGGAATCAAGCACTTGCCAATCCTATCTGCTGGCGTCTCTTTCCAACCCTGACTTCGGGCAAGGTCGTTGGTCGTTACGGCCCGATGGACTTGCGGCCCGGGTTCACACGCAAGCAGGACGCAAAATGGGTCGCCACCGTGATTGACGCTGCTCCCCGCTCTTGGCAGGTCGGCGCATTGTGTCGGGCAATCGCCGATGCCCTGGAAGCCAGGTTCAATCCTGTGACGGTGACGGGTGAAGTCTCGGGGTTCACGCGGGCCTCTAGTGGTCATTGCTACTTTTCGCTCAAGGATTCCAGTGCGCAAATCCGTTGCGTGATGTTCAAGCGCGCCAGCGGCATGCTTGACTTCTCTCCCCGGGATGGCCAGATGGTGGAACTCCGCGGGCGTGTCAGCTTGTATGAGCCGCGTGGTGACCTGCAATTGATGGTGGAGTCGATGCGCTTGGCTGGTGCAGGCGCGCTGTTCGAGCAGTTCTTGCGCCTCAAGGTGACACTCGAGAACGAAGGACTGTTCGATGCAGTCCGCAAAAGGCCATTGCCGCTGATGCCGCGCGGCATCGGTGTCGTCACGTCGGCCGGAGCCGCCGCACTTCGTGACGTTGCCACCACGCTGCAACGCCGCGCACCACATGTTCCGGTGGTGATATCCGCTGGCCCGGTTCAGGGCGCTGGTGCGCCGGCCGCGTTGGTACAAGCTCTGGAGCGTTTGTATGCGCTTGCGCAACCACCGTCAGGCCGGGCGTTGCAGGCAGTGTTGCCCGTCATCGATGTGATTCTCGTGGTGCGTGGAGGCGGGTCCATTGAGGATCTCTGGGCCTTCAATGACGAGATATTGGCCCGCACCATCGCGCGCAGCCCCGTGCCTGTGATCAGTGGCGTCGGCCACGAGACCGATTTCACAATTGCCGATTTCGTGGCGGACATTCGGGCGCCCACGCCCACGGCTGCCGCAGAGCTTGCGGCCACAGCCCGCGATGTCTGGTTAGCCACCCTGGACAACATTGCAGGGCGCCTGCGCGAACTCGTCTGGCGCAGTGTTGACGTTGCCAGCCAGCGTACCGACTCGGTGGCCGCCAGGTTGGTCCGACCTTCCATGATGGCCGCTGCGCAGAGGTTCGCGCTTGTTTCGTTCGAACAGCGCATGCGCCACGCCACTCGCCATCTGCTCGGGCAACATGACCAGAAGCTGCTGCGGCTGCGCCAGCAACTTGCGGCCCAGCTGCCACTTGCCTTCGAGCGCCACTACTCGCGTTTGTCGCTCGCGCAGATGCAGTTGTCACTGCTCGATCCCGCGTTGGTCTTGCAGCGCGGCTACGCGTGGCTGGTTGCGGACGATGGGCAAACCATCACGAGCGCAGCGCAAACCACAACGGGCCAGCACTTGCGTGCTTCGCTGGCCTCGGGAACTCTGGATTTGATCGTCTCCGAGCCGAATTGAACAATCTTCCTACAATCAGCACCCGCGCTTTAACTTTACGAGGAAAACATGGAACACACTCTGCCAGCCCTGCCGTATGCCATCGACGCATTGGCCCCGAACTACTCCCGCGAGACCTTGGAATTCCACCATGGCAAACACCACAATGCCTATGTCGTGAACCTCAACAACCTGCAAAAAGGTACTGAGTTCGAGTCGATGGTGCTGGAAGATGTCATCAAGAAATCCTCAGGTGGCATCTACAACAACTCTGCACAAATCTGGAACCACACGTTCTTCTGGAATTGCATGAAACCTGCAGGTGGTGGCGAACCGACCGGAGCCCTGGCCGCGGCGATCAATGCCAAATGGGGCAATTACGCGGCTTTCAAGGAAGCCTTTGTGAAGTCCGCAGTCGGTAACTTTGGGTCGGGCTGGACGTGGCTGGTCAAGAAACCTGACGGATCGGTAGACATCGTCAACATGGGCGCTGCCGGTACCCCGCTGACAACGGCCGACAAGGCGCTGCTGACGGTGGATGTGTGGGAGCACGCTTACTACATCGATTACCGCAATATGCGCCCCAAGTTTGTCGAGACTTTCCTGGACAAATTGGTCAACTGGAGTTTCGCGGAGGCCAACTTCGCCTGAGTCTTTTCGCTTGAACCTGGACAGAGCCGTCTGTTGACAGGCTCTCAAGGCGGCCTGTGGGTACTCTGCGGGCGGCTATTTTTGCGACTCGAACGGTTTGCCCGCGAGCCGGTATCCCGCCTTGATCGACTTCCTGGCAAACCAGCCTCGGTTCATTTCAAGCACGTACCGTACGGGCTTGGCTGAGCAATGCGAGTCGGTCGTTTCGGGTTGCATGTCGGCAAGATTGACGATGGTGCCGTCGTCGGCCACAAATGCAGCAGTCAATGGCAGCAATGTGTTTTTCATCCAGAAGCATTGTTGTGTGGCCTGCTCAAAAACAAAGAGCATACCTTCGTGCTGGGGCATGTCGGCGCGGTGCATGAGGCCCGTTTGCCGCTGATCGGGCGTCAGGGCAACTTGTGCATCGATCTGGTACATGCCAGCCTGAAGTTTGACTCTCGGCAGGTTGGTTTGTGGTTGCGCTTGTGTATATGCCGAGCTGCTGGCCAGCAGCAGCACTATACACATCAGGCGTGCGAAGAATGGAGTCATGGCATCATTGTGAAGCACAAATACAAATGCCCGCAGAGCGGGCATTTGTGATCATGAAATCAAGAATTACTTCTTGGCTTCTTCTTTCTTGGCAGCCGGCTTCGCGTCAGCCTTGGCCTTCATGGCGGCAGCCTTTTCTTCCTTGGCTTTCTTGGCGGCAGCCTTCTTTTCTTCGGCCTTGGCCTTCTTGGCGGCAGCTTTCTCTTCCTTCATCTTCGCAGCTTCGGCCTTGGCATCAGCCTTGGCGGCAGGAGCTGCGGCTGCGGCCGGAGCGGCGGCGGCTACGGGGGCGGCTGCTTTGGCCGGTGCGGCGGTTTGGGCCATTGCACCAACAGCGAAGAGACCAGCGATCAGGGCGGCGAGAACTTTGTTCATTTGGATATTTCCTAGAGACTGCGATTGAGTGGATAACTTTCTTCCATTGTCAGGAAGCCCTACCGTAACGGGGCGTCCGTGCCGATGGTTGACAGTTTCATGCAATTTTTTGAAGCTAAAATTCTGTGCAATTCCTGCTCAGAAGCCAAGGGCATCTGGCAGGTGTATCAATGTGCGGCGTCCTTGCCGCGTTTTAGTGAGACAAGCATCCATGTACCAGCACATCGTGGTCCCCACCGAAGGCCAGAAGATCACCGTCAATCCGGATATGTCGCTCAATGTGCCGGACCAGCCGATCATTCCGTTTATCGAGGGGGACGGCACGGGCCTGGACATCACGCCAGTGATGTTGAAAGTCGTGGATGCGGCAGTCGTCAAGGCCTACGGCGGCAAGCGCAAAATTCACTGGATGGAGGTGTACGCGGGGGAGAAGTCCACCCGGCTCTACGGGCCTGACGTCTGGCTGCCAGAGGAGACACTGCACGCAGTGCGTGATTTTGTGGTGTCGATCAAGGGCCCGTTGACGACACCAGTGGGCGGCGGAATCCGCTCGCTGAACGTGGCCTTGCGTCAGGAACTCGACCTCTACGTCTGTTTGCGTCCCATCCAGTACTTCAAGGGGGTGCCATCCCCAGTCAAGGAACCGCACAAGACAAACATGGTGATCTTCCGGGAAAATTCGGAAGACATCTATGCGGGTATCGAATTCGAAGCCGAGTCGGACAAAGCCAAAAAGATCATCAAGTTTCTGCAAGATGAGATGGGGGTCAAGAAGATCCGGTTTCCCAATACCTCTGGCATCGGCATCAAGCCGGTGTCACGGGAAGGCACCGAGCGTTTGGTCCGCAAGGCGCTGCAGTACACGATCGACAACGACAAGCCGAGCCTGACCATCGTACACAAGGGCAACATCATGAAGTTCACGGAAGGTGGATTCCGTGATTGGGCGTACGCGCTTGCGCAAAGGGAATTTGGCGCAGAGTTGATCGACGGCGGACCATGGTGCAAGTTCAAGAATCCGAAGACAGGCAAAGACATCATTGTGAAAGACAGCATTGCTGATGCTTTCCTGCAGCAGATACTCTTGCGCCCGGCTGAGTACAGTGTGATTGCAACATTGAACCTCAATGGTGACTACGTGTCTGACGCTTTGGCGGCCCAGGTAGGTGGTATTGGCATCGCACCAGGAGCCAATTTGAGCGACACGGTTGCCATGTTTGAGGCGACCCACGGCACCGCTCCCAAATATGCCGGCAAGGACTATGTCAATCCGGGCTCAGAAATCCTGTCGGCAGAAATGATGCTGCGCCACATGGGCTGGACCGAGGCGGCCGACTTGATCATCAGTTCGATGGAAAAATCGATTGCCAGCAAGAAGGTGACCTACGATTTTGCGCGTTTGATGGATGGCGCAACACAAGTCAGTTGTTCTGGTTTTGGTCAGGTCATGATCGACCACATGTAGCCGTTGTGCCGGCCCTGGCGAGAGCTGCGTCCGGGTTCCCCGAAGGCAACCGCCCGATCTTTGTGGTCGGGGCGGTTTTTTTCTTTCCCGCTTGAATGTGGAATAGTTGACACCAATTCACAGTGGTGCGGCAATGCTTCGAGGCCGTCGATAGAATTGTTTCATGGCAACCAAGTCCCCCGAAATCCGTCCTGCTCCTCCGGTGCGTCTGCCTGACCGTGACGGAAGCGAGTCCGTTGTATTGGAGCGGCGAACGCAGAAAGTCAAACCGCCCCAGATGTACCAGGTGGTCATGCTCAACGATGACTACACGCCGATGGAGTTTGTCGTGGTTGTGATTCAGGAGTTTTTCAGCAAGGATATGGAGTCGGCGACGCAGATCATGCTCAAAATTCATTTGGAGGGGCGCGGCGTGTGCGGGGTTTACTCCAAGGACGTTGCAGCCACCAAGGTAGACCAGGTGCTGGAGGCTGCACACAAGGCAGGTCATCCATTGCAGTGCGTGAGTGAGCCTGTAGAGTTGTAAACACGGGCAATGGCTGCGGCGTGAGTCGCAAATCGGATTACAGTTGAACATCATCTCAAGGCAGAAGGAAATCAAATGATTGCCCAAGAACTGGAAGTTAGCCTGCATATGGCGTTCGTTGAGGCGCGCCAGCAGCGTCACGAGTTCATCACGGTGGAGCATCTGCTGCTGGCCTTGCTCGACAATCCCAGCGCTGCAGAAGTGCTGCGGGCCTGTTCGGCGAACATTGACGATTTGCGCAAATCGCTGTCAACGTTCATCAAGGACAACACGCCGCAGGTGGCTGGCACAGACGACGTAGACACCCAACCGACGCTGGGTTTCCAGCGCGTCATCCAGCGGGCGATCATGCACGTGCAGTCCACGGGCAGCGGCAAGAAGGAGGTGACTGGCGCCAATGTGTTGGTGGCTATCTTCGGCGAGAAAGACTCCCATGCCGTCTATTACCTGCACCAGCAGGGAGTCACTCGTCTGGACGTGGTGAATTTCATTGCCCACGGAATCAAGAAGTCCGATCCACCCGAGCCCAACAAGGCCGGCGAAAGCCCGGCGGAAGTAGAAGAGGGAGGTGAGAAGAATGAAAAGCAGTCACCACTGGAGCAATACACCCAGAACCTGAATCAACTTGCAAAGGATGGCAAGATCGATCCGCTCATCGGCCGGGAGTATGAGGTTGAGCGAGTCATTCAGATTTTGTGTCGCCGGCGCAAAAACAACCCGCTGTTGGTGGGTGAGGCCGGTGTCGGCAAGACAGCAATTGCCGAGGGTCTGGCTTGGCGCATTACCCAGAAGGACGTGCCCGAGATCCTGGGCGAGGCGGTTGTCTATTCGCTCGATATGGGGGCGTTGCTGGCTGGTACCAAGTACCGCGGAGATTTTGAACAACGCCTCAAGGGAGTACTGAAGTCGCTCAAGGACAAACCCAATGGAATTCTGTTCATTGATGAAATTCACACGTTGATCGGTGCTGGTGCCGCATCCGGGGGAACGCTGGATGCCTCGAATCTGCTCAAACCTGGTCTGAGTTCCGGGGCGCTCAAATGCATTGGTGCCACGACCTTCACCGAGTACCGTGGAATTTTCGAGAAAGATGCGGCCTTGTCCAGGCGTTTCCAGAAAGTGGACGTTGTGGAGCCGACCATCGAACAGACGGTGGAGATTCTGAAAGGCCTCAAGTCGCGCTTTGAAGAGCATCACAACGTGAAATATGCGGTGGCGGCGTTGCAGGCGGCGGCGGAGTTGAGTGCCAAATACATTAATGACCGGCATCTGCCCGACAAGGCCATCGATGTGATCGATGAGGCAGGCGCTGCACAGCGCATCTTGCCGGCGTCAAAGCGCAAGAAAACGATCACCAAGAGTGAGGTCGAGGAAATCGTCGCGAAGATTGCGCGCATTCCGCCAGCCAATGTCTCCAATGACGACCGCGGCAAGCTGAAGACGCTCGAACGCGATTTGAAAAACGTCGTGTTTGGGCAAGACAAGGCGCTGGATGTCCTGGCCTCTGCCGTCAAGATGGCTCGATCCGGTCTGGGCAAGGGCGACAAACCGATTGGCGCCTTCCTTTTCAGTGGCCCGACGGGTGTCGGCAAGACGGAGGCTGCGAAGCAACTGGCCTACATCATGGGCATCGACCTGATCCGCTTCGACATGAGCGAATACATGGAGCGGCATGCAGTCAGTCGCCTGATTGGTGCGCCGCCCGGGTACGTGGGTTTTGACCAGGGTGGTTTGCTGACTGAAGCGGTGACCAAGAAGCCGCACTGTGTTCTGTTGCTGGATGAAATCGAGAAAGCGCATCCGGATATTTTCAATGTGTTGCTGCAGGTGATGGACCACGGAACCTTGACCGATAACAACGGAAGAAAGGCTGATTTCCGCAACGTGATCATCGTCATGACCACGAATGCCGGAGCGGAGGCCATGAACAAGGCCGTTATCGGGTTCACGACCAAGCACGAGGTAGGGGATGAAATGGCCGACATCAAGCGGCTGTTCACGCCCGAGTTCCGCAACCGGCTGGACGCTATCGTGAGTTTCAAGTCATTGGACGAGAACGTGATCCTGCGGGTTGTCGACAAGTTTCTGCTGCAGCTGGAAACCCAGCTCGCTGAAAAGAAGGTGGATGTGACCTTCACCGACAAGTTGCGCAAGCATTTGGCCAAGAAAGGTTTTGACCCGCTGATGGGAGCGCGACCGATGCAACGCCTGATCCAGGACACGATCCGGCGCGCATTGGCAGACGAGTTGTTATTTGGGCGTTTGACAGATGGCGGGCGCCTGACGGTCGACCTCGACGACAAGGATCCCGAAAAGACAGAAGTGCTGCTGGATATATCTCCCCTGCCCAAGAAAGAGGGTAAGGCCAAGCCGGAAGAAGCAGCGGTAGGTTAAGAGGCGAACTTGGCCCGGATGGCCTCCATCCGGGCCCGGTTGACGCCGAAGTCCTTTCTACCCAGGCGGCTGGCGGATCGAAAGTGGATCGTGCCGGCCGGTCCATCCAGCCAGAACTCGAGGTCGTCGGTGAATTTCAGCCATGCAGTTGTACTCTGAACGTAGATGTAGTCTTCGCGTTCGATGACGACCGTCGTTCGGTCCATGGCCCGTAACACTTCGGCGAGATGGTGCATCGCCTTTGGCCCCTGGCCCGAAAATGCCAATGGTGCCATCTGTGCGTAGCTGCGTTGGGGGTGGTCGGGATACAGGTTGGTTTGGCTGCTCACACTGTTGGCGGTATTGGACGGGGCCAGGAGGCGACCGTTGAGCACTCCCAGCGGGGTGGCCGGTGATCCTGTCAGCATGCCGGCCTGTCCGATACCGACGATGATGGCGGCCACCACAGCAACTGTGGCGCCCAGAAAACCAAGGACTTTCATTGTTTGAATGCTCCTGCCAAACCGTACCCAACGCTCCAAACCCGCACGCGGGCAGAGCATACACCGCGCGGCCGCAACAGAAACTCAACAGAGGGTGTTGGTTTTTGCCGGCGGTTTATCGGAATCCGACCTTGTCGAGCAGCTGCTGCACTTTGACCTGGTTCATTCCGATCACTGCCACAGGCAAGGTTTCACTCTTGAAATTGCCTCCCGTCATGGCTTGCAAGGCAGGGTTGCTGATGGCCACACCTTTGGCCGCCGGCCATTCGTTGTTGCCGTTTGCGAAGTGGTTCTGCGCCTGTGGACTTGCCAGGTACTCCAGGAACATGACGGCATTGCGCTTGTGTTTTGCATTTGCAGCGACGGCCCCTCCCGCAATGTTGACGTGCGTGCCCCAAGTCGACTGATTCGGAAACACGACGCCGATGCGGTCCATGATGGCCTTGTCTTCCGGGGCGCTCGAACGCATGATGCGTGCAAGGTAGTAGGTATTTGTGACCGCGATCGCGCATTCACCCGATGCCACGCCCTTGATCTGGTCGGTATCTCCACCCTTGGGTGGGCGCGCAAGATTGGCCACCATTCCTCGCAGCCAGTCCTCTGCCTTTTGCGTTCCCATGTGCTCCATCACTGACCCGAAAAGGGACAGGTTATACGGATGCGAGCCGGACCGGATACACAATTTGCCCTTGTTTTTCGGATCGCCCAGGGACTCGTAGGTGGCGATGTCGTCCTTGTTGACTTTCGACTTGTCGTAAACGATGACGCGCGCGCGGGTTGAAAATCCGAACCACGACGATTGGCCTTCGCCATCGGTTTTGCTGCGCAGATTGGCAGGAATGGCCTGGTCCAGCACGGGGGACCGGATGCTCTGGAAGAGGCCGTCAATCTCGCCGCGCCAAAGTCGGGCCGCATCCACGAGCAGGATGACGTCCGCCGGTGATGCGGTTCCTTCGGCTTTCAAGCGCGCGAGAATCCCTGCATCGTCAGAGTCCACGCGGTTGATACTGATTCCGCTTGTTTTGGTGAAGTTCGTATAAAGGGCTTCATCCGTGGGATAGTGCCGTGCTGAGTAGATGTTCAAAATTGCGTCTTGCGCCAGTGCGCTGGTCGCGCCCAGCAACAGGGTGGTGGCCAACGAGAGAGGTTTGAGGTTCATGGTGTCAGTGTCCGTAAGTTGAAGGTCAATGGAATCGATCATAAGGCAAACGCGAATCATTCGCAATAAAAATCGTTGAACGGGTTCTTCGCCATGCCGAATTGGAAGAGTTTTCGCAGCCGCATTCTGGGCTTGGTCTGTCTCGCCGCATTGGTGCTGGCGGGATGTGCCGGTGCACCGAAGGTCCCGACGGCCGATGCGCCACTGCAGGTCTCTGTGTCACCGCCGCTGGTAGTCAAGCGGCCACCTCGCATCGGATTGGCGCTTGGCGGCGGCGCCGCGCGCGGGTTTGCCCACGTCGGCGTCATCCAGGTCCTGGAAGAGGCCGGCATACGGCCGGACCTGGTGGTTGGTACGTCCGCTGGCAGCCTGGTCGCTGCGATTTACGCCAGCGGCAGAACGGGCGCGCAGTTGCAGCAAATCGCGCAGGACATGGAGGAGGCCATGTTGACCGACTGGACGCTGCCCTTGTTCAGCCGGGGCGTATTGCGCGGTGAGGCGCTAGCCCGGTTTGTCAACGCACACGTGGCCAACAGGCCGATCGAGAGCATGGTGGTGCCACTGGGCATCGTGGCAACAGACCTTCGCAGCGGAGACGGAATCCTGTTTCGCCGTGGCGACACAGGTACCGCTGTGCGGGCTTCCAGCGCAATCCCGTC
>JAYVRP010000657.1:0-5077 GCA_043776215.1 Rhodoferax sp.
CCGCCAGTGCCATGTCGTGGATTCTTTTCATCATCGTGGCCATCCTGACCTGGCTGACCAACCGCGCGTTTGCACCGCGTGGCCCCTCGGCCTGAACCGATGCCTTCCAGCCCATGAAACTACATACCGAGCAATTGGCCCCCTGGGCTGCCTACTGTGTCGTCGGTGTTGGCGCGCTGACGATGCTGGCGCCGTTCTACTTCATGTTCGTCTTCGCGACGCATTCGCGCACCGAGATCTTCAGCCTGCCGCCACCGATGTTCTTCGGCGACGATTTCCTCTCCAACCTCAAGATCCTCACCGACCGCATGCCGTTCTGGCGCAACCTGGGCTGGAGCCTGTACGTTGCCATCGCGTCGACCCTGCTCACGCTGCTGTTCTGCTCCATGGGCGGGTACGCCTTTGCGCTGTTCGAGTTCCGCTACAAGAATGCCCTGTTCGGGCTGGTCATGGGCACCATGCTGCTGCCCTCGTTCATGAACATGATTCCGACTTTCATGATCATGGACATGCTGGGCTGGATCGACCAGCCGCGCGCCCTGTACATCCCCGGCGCCGCCAGCGCATTTGGAATTTTCCTGATGCGCCAGTTCGTCACCTCATCGATTCCCAAAGACCTGATCGAGGCTGCCCGCATGGACGGCTGCAGCGAACTCGGCATCTACTGGCGCATCGTGTTGCCGCTGCTCAAGCCCGCCCTCGGTACGCTGGGGCTGATCACCTTCATCGCCTCGTGGAACAACTTCATCGGGCCTCTGGTGGTGATGCGCTCACCCGAGATGTACACACTGCCGCTGGCGCTGCGCAGTTTGCAGAGCCCCGTGAATACCGAATGGGGTGCACTGATGACGGGCTCGGCCATTGCCACCTTGCCGCTGGTGGTGCTGTTTGTCCTGTCGTCCCGGCAGCTGATCTCCGGGCTCACGGCGGGGGCCGTGAAGTGAATGCGCCTTCGGCGCCCCCTGCAGGCCGCATCGACATGCCAGCCTTTCCCAACGATTTTGTCTGGGGCGTGGCCACCAGTGCATTCCAGATCGAAGGCGCGGCGCGGGCCGACGGCAAGGGCCCTTCCATCTGGGACAGCTTTTGCCGGGTGCCCGGTGCCATCTTCGACCACAGCAATGGCGACACGGCTTGCGACCATTACCACCGCTGGCCCGAGGATCTCGACCTGATTGCAAACCTGGGCGTGGACGCTTACCGGTTTTCGGTGTCCTGGCCCCGGGTGCAGCCCGGTGGCTCCGGCGCCTGGAACGCCAAGGGCATGGATTTTTACGAGCGTCTGGTGGACGGGCTGCTGCAACGCGGCATCCGGCCCTACCTGACGCTCAACCACTGGGACCTGCCCGATGAATTGCAGGCTGGCGGCGGCTGGGCCAACCGCGACACGGTGCACCGTTTTGTGGAATATGCCATCGGCATTTCCGCTCGCATGGGAGACCGCGTCAGCGCCATCACAACCCACAACGAGCCCTGGGTCATGGCGATGCTGGGGCATGAAACCGGCGAATTTGCGCCCGGCATCCGGAACCGGAGCACGGCCATGCAGGTCGCCCACCATCTGCTGGTCAGCCACGGGTTGGCGTTGCAGGCCCTGCGCGCGCAGGGCTGCAAGTCGCGTCTTGGCATTGTGCTGAACCTGTCGCCAGTGCAGCCGGCCACCGCCTCGGCGGCGGACCTGGCCCGGGCGCGCCTGGAGGATGGCCGCCTGTTGCGCTGGTACATGGACCCTCTGTTCAAAGGCAGTTACCCGGTGGACGTGCTGGAATTTCTTGGCCTGGACGCTCCGCAGGTTCAGGCCGGCGACTTGGGCGCCATTGCCACACCGATGGATTTTCTGGGCCTGAACTATTACTCGCGCCAGGTCGTCAGTGCCCAGGGCCCGTGGGATGTGCACAGCGGTGGCCACGCCCTCACCGACATGGGATGGGAGGTGTACCCGCAAGGCCTGACCGAATTGCTGCTGCGCTTGCACCGCGACTACCCGGTTCCGCCGCTGTACGTGACCGAGAACGGCGGCGCCTTTCGGGACCACCCGGAGCACGGCCGCGTCCCTGACCCTGAGCGTACGGACTACATCGCACGCCATATCGCCGCCGTGGCAGACGCCATGGGCCAGGGCGTCCCCATGGCCGGCTACATGGTGTGGAGCCTGCTGGACAACTTCGAATGGGCCTCGGGTTACGCAAAGCGTTTCGGCATCGTGCGCGTGGACTACGACACCCAGCGCCGCACGCTGAAAGACAGCGCGTTGTGGTACCGCGGATTCTTGGCAAATCAAAAGGCCACACGCACGCCGCGTGACAAGGTCGCTACAGGAGCTTGAATGGGCAAGGTATCACTGCGGGGTATCCGCAAGAGTTATGGCACGGTGGACGTCATCAAAGGCGTCGACCTCGAAGTCGGTGACGGCGAGTTCATGGTCTTTGTCGGCCCATCGGGTTGTGGCAAGTCCACCACCTTGCGCATGATCGCCGGGCTCGAAACCGTTACTGGTGGTGACCTGTTGATCGACGGTTTGCGCGCCAACGACCTGCGCCCGGCCGACCGCGGCGCGGCAATGGTGTTCCAGAGTTATGCCCTGTACCCCCACATGACCGTGGCCGAGAACATGGGCTTTGCGCTCAAGATGGCGGGCGTCTCCCGCGAGGACCGCGACCGGCAAGTGCGCCACGCGGCCGAGATTCTGCGCATCACCGAGTTGCTCGCCCGGTACCCAAAAGAGCTGTCGGGCGGCCAGCGCCAGCGGGTGGCGATCGGGCGCTCGATTGTGCGCAAGCCCAAGGTGTTCCTGTTCGACGAACCCTTGTCCAACCTGGACGCGGCGTTGCGCGTCAACATGCGTATCGAGTTGTCGCGGCTGCACAAGGAACTCGGCACCACGATGATCTACGTGACGCACGACCAGGTCGAGGCCATGACACTGGGAGACCGCATCGCGGTGTTCAACAAGGGGATCGTGGAGCAACTTGGCCCACCGATGGATCTCTACAACCGGCCAGCCAATGAATTCGTCGCCACCTTCATTGGTGCGCCGCGCATCAATCTGGTTCCCAGGCCCCCAGCAACGGACGCCCGGCCAGCCCATGTGGCCTTGTGGGACGCCTTGACGCCGTCGGCACCGGCCAGTGCACAACGTGCGGGGCTGCGACCCGAACACCTGCGGCTGGATCCGCAGGGCCACGGCATCCCGGCCACCGTGGTTCTTGCAGAACACCTCGGGGACTCCTCCATCATCCACTTGCGCGTGGACGGCATGACCGATCTGCTCACGGCCAAGGTGGGCACGGAGCACAAGCAATGTGATGCCGGCCAGACGGTGGCACTGGTAGCCGACGCGTCCTGGGCGCTGCTGTTCGGCGCCGACGGACGGCTCATCTAGAGAGGCCACGCGCATGGGCAAGACGAAGGCAAAAAGTCCGTGGAAACTGGTGTGGAACGACGAGTTCGACGGCGACGCGATCGACCCCGCCAAGTGGGACTATGACATCGGCAACGGCTTCTTCGACTACAAGAGCCACCAGTGGATCGAGGGCTGGGGCAATGAAGAACTCCAGTACTACACCCGCGAACCCGAGAACGTGTTTGTCAAGAACGGCCACCTCACGATTCGCGCAGTGAAGGAATCGCTGCACGGTTGCGGCTACACCTCGGCGCGCCTCAAGACACGCAAGCGCGACGGCACGGCGCTGTTCACGAAGCTCTACGGTCGCTTCGAGATCCGCGCCCGCGTGCCGTGGGGCAAGGGCCTGTGGCCGGCTTTGTGGATGCTCCCGCAGGACGACAAATACGGTGGCTGGGCGGCGTCGGGCGAGATTGACCTGATGGAGATCGTCGGCGAGAAGCCCCACCAGGTGCTCAACAGCATCCACTATGGCTCAACGTTCCCGAAGCGTTCGCTGCACACCCACGTGCACCCGCTGCCCGGTGGCAGCAGCGTGTCCGACTGGCATGTGTATGCGGTTGAGTGGGAGCCTGGCGAGATCCGCTTTTACGTGGACGGCGTCCACACCTCCACGGAAAATTTCTGGTGGAGTTGCAGCAAGAACCAAAAGGGCGCCGGTCTGGAGGCCACCCGGGCGTCCGAACTGAACCCGTGGCCAGCCCCGTTCGACCAACCATTTTTCCTGGTCATGAACGTGGCCGTCGGTGGCAACTTTCCCGGCGCCCCCAACGCCGCCACACAGTTCCCGGCGGAACTGGTGGTGGACTACGTGCGGGTCTACGACAAGGTGGGAGGCTACCCAGACCCTGCGCCCCGTGGCAAGGGTGTGCTGCCCTGGCACAAGAAACACTGAACAACCGGAGATCGCACCATGAGCGCCACCCTTGCCCTGCCGGCTGCCGCTGCGCCCGCGCCGCACCCGGTACCCGAAGCCGACCGCTTGTCGGTGACCGAGAAAATCGGCTACGGATTCGGCGACCTGGCATCGAACCTGTTCTGGCAGATGTTCTCGATCTTCATTGCCAAGTACTACACCGACGTCTTCCTGCTGGGCGCCGCGACGATGGGCACGATGTTGCTGGTCACGCGCATCGGCGACGCCGTGGTCGACCCCATCATCGGCGCCATCGCCGACCGCACGAAGACGCGCTGGGGGAGTTTTCGGCCCTACCTGGTCTGGATGGCCATTCCGATGGCGGCCACCGCGATTCTCACGTTCACCGTGCCGGCCTACACCGGCACCGCCCGTGTCGTCTATGCCTATGTCACGCTGAGCCTGATGATGGTGGCCTATTCGGCGATCAACATCCCCTATTCGGCCTTGCTCGGCGTGTTGACACCCAGCTCCGAGGAACGTACCAGCGCCTGCTCGTACCGCTTCGTGATGGCGCTGCTGCCGGTGTTCGTGATCGTCAACACGGCCATGCCGATGGCCAAATACTTCGGCGGCGACGAGAACTCCGCCGTCGGCTGGCAGATGACCATGATCATCTATTCGGCCTTCGCCGTGCTGCTGTACATCGCGACCTTTGCAATGACGCGCGAACGGGTGCAGCCCGAAGAAAAGCAGAAGACTTCGCTCAAGGAAGACGTGAAGGACCTGTTCCGCAATCGGCCCTGGGTGGTACTGTG
>JAYVRP010000658.1:0-5073 GCA_043776215.1 Rhodoferax sp.
ATTCCAGCCGCTCGAAACCACCATGGCCGGTGGTCACGACCGCCTTCATGCGCGCCGCGCACCCTTGCAGGTCGAAGCGGTCACGCGTGGCCATGGCGCGTCAGTCCACCAGGGCGTCGTTGCGCAGACCGCCGCGTTCGGTATGGATCGGCAACACGCGCCCGTAGAGCTGGCGTGTGCGCTCCGGGCTGCCGACCATGCCGGGCTCCTCCACATAGCTGAAGATCGCCACGTAGCGGGGCCGCGCGCCCGCCAGTGCCGTCACCCGGTGCAGGGAGTAGCGGCCCTTGAAAATCTGCAGGTCGCCCGGCTCCAGCCGCAAGCGCCGGATCAGCCGGTTGTCGCCATCGAGCACCGCCTCGACACCGGCGTAGTTTTCGTCCGTGGGTGAGCGCAGGTGCGGGCTGTATTCGAAGTCGCCGCCCGACTCGGCGTTCTGGATCGCCAGCGTCACCGTGTAGTTGTTGGTATCGAAATGCCAGGGGAACCCATTGCCCGCCTCGGCCAGGTTGACGATCACGTCGGCCAGCGGATCGGCATAGGGAAAGAAGCGCTCCTCGCCCAGCGCCGCCTGCACGAAGGGCGCAAACGCCGGCCAGCCATACATCGCGCGCAGGATGCTGTCGGCCCCGAAGTTGTCGGCCGGTACGAAGGCGTTGGAGCGGTCATAGAAGCGCCGCAGCGGGTGGCTGGCCGGCAGATCCTCCCGGTCCTGCGTGAAGTAGGCGTTGGTGCGGTTGAAGTTGCGATGCCCGTGCACGGCGACGCGGTCACTCTCGCGCACAAGGTCGTCCAGGCGCTCGGCCCGCACAAACCCCTTCACCACCGCACAGCCTTCGCGTTCCAGCTCCGCGCGCAATCTGGCCAGCAGTTCGTCGCGCGCCGCACCTTCGCGGTGGATCGGATAACGCGCGGTGTCGACAAAGTCCATCGGGTCGATGTTCATGCAGTGTTTTCCTTTCTTGCGGCTGCATCGCGCCGTCGCGGCCGGCTCAGTAGTGCGGTGGCGTGATGACCCACAGCACGCGGGTCGGCGTAGCACCGGGGTTGGCGCATCGGTGCACGTCGGTGCTCCTGAACGAGAAGCTGTCCCCCTCCTCCAGCCGGAAATGGCGTCCGGCCACCCAGAGGTCGAGCGTACCGGACAACACGAAACCGGCCTCGGCGCCGTCATGGCTGTAATCCTCGCTGTCAGCGGCCGGAGCAA
The DNA here is from genome assembly GCA_043776215.1 of Rhodoferax sp. Taxonomy (GTDB): domain Bacteria; phylum Pseudomonadota; class Gammaproteobacteria; order Burkholderiales; family Burkholderiaceae_C; genus CAISIP01. The sequence continues at coordinate 1,208 of JAYVRP010000658.1, forward strand.
TCGTGCTGATCAGCAATTCCAGCGGGCCGCTCAGGTTGGGTGACAGCAGTTCCTCGGTGATGCCCAGGCCGGTGAAGGACATGCGGCGGCGATGGGCCGCGCGCACCACCACGTCGCGCTCACCGGCAGGGCCTTGCGCAGTGCGTTGGAAAAACCAGTTCATATGCACACCCAGCGCATCGCTGATCTTCTTGAGCACGCCGATCGGCAAGCGCGACTGGTTGCGCTCGAGCTGGCTCAGGTAACTGACCGAGATGCCCGCCTTGTCGGCCACTTCTCGCAGGGTCAGGTTCTTGACCTGGCGCAGTTCGCGCAACTGCTCGCCGATCGCGGCTTCGGGGTCGAGATGGTCGGGCGCGTCCTGCGCACCGGCGGCATCGTCCGGCACCTGCTGCAAGAGGGCTTGAATGGCCATCGGGCCCTTACCCCAAGGCCACCGGAGATGCCACCGGCTCGCCTGCGTCCTTGACACGCAGGCTGCTCGGGTCGAACCAGCCTGCGAGCGATGCGTCCGCTGGGACACGCTCGCCAGCCACCTCGATCTCGTAACTGCCGCCCAGGACGAAATCACGGTCGGCCAGGCCCGCCGGATGGGTCACGTAGCCCATGCCGAGCGACTTGCCCAGGGTATGGCCGAACATGCCCGAGGTGATGCGCCCCACGATGGCGCCGTCACGCCAGATCGGCTCGTTGTGGTAGAGCAGCGGCATCGGATCACGCAGCGCGAACTGGACCAGGCGACGCGCCAGGCCTTGCTCCTTTTGCTGCACCAGGGCGTCGCGGCCGATGAAGCCGCCGGGCTTGGCCATGGCCACGGCAAACCCGAGGCCGGCCTGCAGCGGCGTGTCTTCGTCGCTGATATCGTGCCCCCAGTGCCGGTAGGCCTTTTCCATGCGCAGCGAGTTGAGCGCGTGGTAACCCGCCAGCCGCAGACCGAGCGGCTCGCCCGCCAACATCAGGGCATCGAACACCCCCGGGGCGAACTCGGTCGGAATGTACAACTCCCAGCCCAATTCACCGACGTAGGTGATGCGGCTGGCGCGCACACGGGCGTAGGCCAGGTCGATGACTTGCGAGGTGCCGAACGGAAATGCCGCGTTGGACAGGTCCGCGTCGGTCAGCGTCGCCAACACCTCACGTGCGCGCGGACCCATGAGGCCGAGCACGGCCATGCCCGAACTGACATCCACCGCGACCGCGCGCGCGCCCTCGGGAATATGGCGTTGCAGCCAGGCGAAGTCGCGCGTATGCGTGGCAGCGGCGGTGACGATCAGATAGCGGTCGGTGGCTTCCCGCGTGACGGTCAGATCGGCCTCGATGCCGCCGCGCTCGTTGAGCCACTGGGTGTAGACAATCTTGCCCACCGGCACCGACACGTCGTTGGCGCAGATGCGGTTCAGCACCGCCTCGGCATCGGCTCCTTGCAGCAGGTACTTGGCGAAGGAAGACTGGTCGAAAAGCCCGACCGTGTTTCGAATCGCCGCATGTTCCTGCGCCGAATGGTCAAACCAGTTCTGGCGCCCGTAGCTGTAGTCGTATTCGGCTTTGCTACCCGCCGGCGCGTACCAGTTGGGCCGCTCCCAGCCAGCGACTTCGCCAAAACACGCGCCGCGTGCCAACAGACGGTCGTGCAGGATGGAGCGGCGCACGCCGCGCGCGGTCGCGGGCTGCCGGTAGGGCCAGTGCATGGCATACAGCAGGCCCAGTGTCTCGACCGTGCGGTCGCGCAGGTAACTGCGGTTGCGCTGGAACGGCATGCAACGACGCACATCCACATCCCACAAGTCCATCGGCGGGTGGCCGTCCACCACCCAATCGGCCAGCACCTTGCCCGCGCCACCGGCCGACTGGATACCAATCGAGTTGAAACCTGCCGCCACATACAGGTTGCGCACCTCGGGTGTCTCGCCCAGCAGATACCGGTCGTCCGGCGTGAAGCTCTCGGGGCCGTTGAAAAACAGGTTGATACCGACGTTGGCCAGCGCAGGGGTGCGGTGCACTGCGGCATTCAGCAGGGGCTCGATATGCTCCAGGTCGTCGGGCAACTGGTCGAAACAGAAGGTCTCGGGAATGCCGCGCATGCCCCAGGGCTTGGCCACCGGTTCGAACCAGCCCACCAGGAGCTTGCCCGCGTCTTCCTTGAAGTACGCGCAGCCATCGGGGTCGCGCAGGACCGGCATGCTCGACGACAGGCCGGCCATCGGCTCGGTCACGATGTAGAAATGTTCTGCGGCGTGCAGGGGAACGGTGGTGCCAGCCCGCGCTCCCAGGCCGTGGGCCCACATGCCCGCGCAGTTGATGACGATGTCCGCGCGCAGCTCGCCCTGCTCGGTGCGTACACCGACAGCACGAGCATTTTCGACCAGGATGTCGTCGACCCGCGTATTCTCGAAAATCCGCGCGCCGCGCTTGCGGGCCCCCTTGGCCAGCGCCTGCGTCGTATCGATCGGGTTGCAACGACCGTCCTTGGGCAGGAAAACACCTCCCACCAGATCGTCGGTGGTCACCCCTGGCCACAGGCCGGCGATGTCGGAGGGGCCGAGCGTCTGCACTTCGAGCCCGAAACACTTGGCCATCGACGCGCCGCGCAGCAGTTCCTCGAAACGTGCCACGTTGGTCGCCACCGAGATGGAGCCGGTTTGTCGAAAACCGGTGGCCTGCCCGGTTTCTTCCTCCAGCGACGCATACAGGCCGGTGGTGTACTGCGCCAGCCGCGTCATGTTGTAAGTGGCCCTCAGTTGACCCACCAGCCCCGCAGCATGCCAGGTGGTACCACAGGTCAACTGCTTGCGCTCAAGCAGCACCACATCGCTCCAGCCGCGCAGGGTGAGGTGGTACGCCACGCTGCAACCTACGATGCCGCCACCCACGATCACCACACGCGCACGATTTGGCAGATCCATGGCACCGCCCATTTGTGAAAAAATGATAAATAATTATACTAGTGTGAAAATTGTCAGGTCAATTACACAGTTGACCCTATAATTTTTTCGCTTTCAACAGGAAGAAGCGGGCACGTGCTGCGGTTTCACAGGAGACGGTATGACAGAACATGCGAAGGTCGTAGTCATCGGTGGGGGCGTAGTGGGCTGCAGTTGCCTGTACCACCTGGCCCGCAGCGGGATCACCGACGCCCTGCTGATCGAACGTGACGAGCTGACGTCCGGCTCCACCTGGCATGCTGCAGGCAACCTGCCGACGTTCTCCACCAGCTGGAGCATCCTCAAGCTGCAGAAATACTCGGCCGCGCTGTACCGCGAGCTGGCCGCGTCAGCGGAAGACCCGATCAACTACCACATCACCGGCTCAGTGCGATTGGCGCACCACCGCAACCGCATGGACGAATTTCGTCATGTGCAGAGCATGGCCCGGGCCAATGGCCTGGAGTACGAAATCCTGTCGCCCGGCGACATCCGGCAGCGTTACCCTTTCATCGAGACCCACGATCTGGTGGGCGGCCTGTGGGACCCGCTCGACGGCGACATCGACCCCTCACAGCAGACGCAGGCGCTGGGCCGAGCTGCACGGGCGCTGGGGGCCCGCGTGCGCCGGCACACCCGCGTCACGGCGCTGGCGCAGCAACCCAATGGCGAGTGGCGCATCACCACCGACAAGGGCGACGTGGTGGCCGAGACCGTGGTCAACGCCGCGGGCTACCGGGCTGGCGAGATCATGGCCATGCTCGGGCGCCACCTGCCGATTGCGGTGATGTCGCACCAGTACCTGGTGACCGAGGATGTGCCGGAACTGGTCGGGCGCACCGGGCGCCTGCCCCTGTTGCGCGACCCGGACACCTCCTATTACCTGCGCCAGGAACGCGAGGGCTTCATCCTCGGCCCGTACGAATGGAAGGCCACGCCGATGTG
>JAYVRP010000659.1:0-5071 GCA_043776215.1 Rhodoferax sp.
CCCGAACGGGGGAGACTCATCCCGAGCGGGGGGACTCCTCCCGAACGGAGAGGGGCTCAGCGCGAACGGATGGTTGTTTAGTAGCGGTAGGTGTCCACTTTGTACGGCCCGGCCTTGGAAACACCGATGTACGCAGCCTGCTCATCGGTGAGTTCAGTCAGCATCGCGCCAACTTTCTTCAAATGCAGGCGCGCCACTTTTTCATCCAGGTGCTTGGGCAACACGTACACCTTGCCGACCTTGTATTCCTTCTGCTTGGTAAACAGCTCGATCTGGGCGATGGTCTGGTTGGCGAAACTCGACGACATCACGAAGCTCGGGTGGCCGGTGCCGCAACCGAGGTTCACCAGCCGGCCCTTGGCCAGCAGGATGATGCGCTTGGACGGCTGCTTGCCCTTGGCCGGGAAGATCACGTGGTCCACCTGCGGCTTGATCTCTTCCCACTTGCACTTGGAGAGCGAAGCCACATCGATTTCGTTGTCGAAGTGGCCGATGTTGCAGACGATGGCTTGGTCCTTCATGGCCGCCATGTGCTTGTAGGTGATGACGTTCTTGTTGCCGGTGGCCGAGACGAAGATGTCGGCCTTGTCGGCGGCGTACTCCATGGTCACGACCTTGTATCCCTCCATCGCCGCCTGCAGCGCGTTGATCGGGTCGATCTCGGTCACCCAGACCTGGGCGCTCAATGCGCGCAGGGCCTGGGCGGAACCCTTGCCCACGTCACCGTAACCGGCAACCACCGCCACCTTGCCGGCGACCATCACGTCGGTGGCGCGCTTGATCGCGTCCACCAGCGACTCGCGGCAGCCATACAGGTTATCGAACTTGGACTTGGTGACGGAGTCGTTCACGTTGATCGCGCGCAGGTGCAGCTTGCCCTGGGCGGCCATCTCGGCCAGGCGATGCACGCCGGTGGTTGTTTCCTCGGTCACGCCGATGATGTGTTTCAGGCGGCGGCTGTACCAGGTGGCGTCCTGCTTGAGCCTGGCCTTGATGGCATTGAACAGGCAGACTTCTTCTTCGCTGGTGGGCTTGGAGACAAGTTTCAGGTCCTTCTCGGCGCGGGCACCCAGGTGCATCAGCAGCGTGGCGTCACCGCCATCGTCCAGGATCATGTTCGGGCCTTCGGTCTTGGATCCCTTGGCGCCGAATTCGAAGATGCGATGGGTGTAATCCCAATAGTCGACCAGGCTCTCGCCCTTGTAGGCGAACACCGGGGTACCGGCGGCCACCAGCGCGGCAGCGGCGTGGTCCTGGGTGGAGAAGATGTTGCAAGACGCCCAGCGCACCTGTGCGCCGAGGGCCTGCAGGGTCTCGACCAGCACGCCAGTCTGGATCGTCATGTGCAGGGAGCCGGTGATGCGCGCGCCCTTCAGCGGCTGCAGCTTGGCGTATTCCTCGCGGATCGCCATCAGGCCGGGCATCTCGGTCTCGGCGATGCTCAGTTCCCGGCGGCCCCAGGGGGCAAGGCTCAGGTCGGCAATTTCGAAATCTTGGTTCTTGATAGGGGTCAGGACGGCGCTCATGGTTCACTCCAGTAGTTGAATGGTGGGCATTCCACGCGCTGCAAAGCGAACCCTGGGGAGAGGACTCACCACACAGACCAGTGGGTGAGCGCCGTTGGTGCAGTGGTGCCCGGCAGTGCCGAAAAACCATGCTGTCCGAGCCTCGTTCACACCATTGTGAACTGCAACGCTCCTCGGAAGACCACGATTCTACCTTCTCCGGATTTGGCCTGTCCATTACGTCCATTACCGGTTCATTTGCCGACACCGAGTTGGAGTGGCAGCACCGGCACCATGGAAACCTGGCGATCACTCACGCGTCACTTCCAGCGGCCCCATGGCATGTGCGGTCGTTGTCGGGCAACTCGGGCAACCGGTTTTCGCGTTCATGCCCTTCTGACCAGATGATTCAGGAACCGGGCAAAAGGTGCAATGTCCTGTGAGACGCTCGCTACTTCAAGGGCTTCCATAGAGGCCGCGCGCTGGTCCAACGGAACGATGGTCCATGGATACGCGCCGCCAAAGCGTCCCTGGCGGGCCATCGAACACTCCCGCATGGCGACCAAGAACAAGCTGTTCATCAAGCTATGCCTGATCTATGGCTGCCGCAACGGCGAGCTGCGGGCCAGCGAGAAGCTGCATTTTGATTTTGAGAAACGGGTCTGGACAATCCCGCCCGAGAACCACAAGCTGGGAAAGACCAGTGGTAAGCCGTTGCTGCGCCCGATCACACCGGAGATAGAAGTTTTGTTGCTTCAGGCCATGGCCCTGAGCGACAAGAGCAAGCACGTGTTCACGAACACGGGCAGCAAGGAGCCGATGGGGACAGGCGCGCCACTGGCGCTTCCTTACAACATCATGCAGTGGCTGCGCAGGCATGATGGCTACGAAATGGCGCACTGGTCGATCCATGACCTGCGGAAGACAGCGCGGACAAATTTTTCAACGCTCACAGAACCGCACGTTGCAGAAATCATGCTCGGGCATAGACTGCCCGGCACATGGCAGGTCTACGACCCTACGACTACGGTCGCCGACGTATGGGGATCGAGGGCCGATTTAGCCCCCGCCTCAATCTTCACGGCGGACCGGATGTAGTCGCCTGGTCTGGCCGTCACGGCGGGATACCACAGCAGCACGCTTTGACCGTCCGTATCGTCCGGATCAAGCTCCAGTCGAAAACTGTTGGCGCGCATCACCGATGCCACTCGCTTTTCGAGTTGCTCGATCATCGGGCCTTTGATGAACGCTTGGCAGGCCGTGCGGATCGCGTCGAGCCGTATGCGCCGCTGCTTTCCGCTCAGCCCTTCCAGTTCGGCAGCTTCGGCGGCCTGTCCGAGATCGTCGCGGAAAACCGTGATGTCAATGTCCTCGGAGAATCTTGAAATCAGACCGAATGCTTTTGAGAGCGACGTGCCGCCTTTGAACAGGAGGCGAGGTCCACCGGCCTCAAGGCCGTTGAACAGGGCATCGAGCATCCAGCACACCCAGAAGTCTTTCTCGACATTCTGGACAGCCGTGCCGAGACGCGCCGCCGTCGAGAGGAACAAGTCGCGCCGCTCCGCATCGCTCGCTGCAATCACAGTTTCAAAAGCCGGGTTCATGATGGCACCTTTGCCGGGGTACTTTTCCGGCGCGGCTTCAATGGCGGTTTGCTCTTGGTGTCTTGCATGTCAACCTGTTTGGGTGTCGGGTCGAATCCGGGTACGGTACGCAGGTAATCTTGCATCCATGCTGGCAATGCACCAAAGCCTTTTTGCAGATCATCGTGAATGCCTTGCCCATGTACCGAGTCAATCAGAATCTTGTCTATCCGGCGGCGCACCCGATCCGCATCCGATGACAGCGTGTCCTTGAGCCAGTACAGCGCCTGCACCACGCGCATGGCCGGACGGCCCGCCCAGTACAAGCGACTTGGTGCCGCTTGCTTGAACTCAATCAGCAGCTTGTCGAGCTTGATCGAGCGGCGGCGCGTGTCGGTGTAGATAGTGACGCGCGCAGGGACGGCATCCGTCAGTCCCAGGTCGTTTGCCGCTGTCATGCCATCAACTAACAGGCGCAATTGGTCACGCCGGGCAATCGCATCGATGATGGCGCGGTAGTCCGGCGTCGCTACCCGCTTGGTAAGGCTGCTCGTTGCTGGCCGGTCATACAGGCCGCGATCAATGCGGCGCAGCGCGCCACTCAAAACCATGCGCTGCAAGGTTTTGTCGATTACATCGCGTGTGCCCAGTTGCGCGAAATCTGCCGGTGTCCAGACATGGCCCGCGCCGGTGGCATCGATCAATGATGAAATTCGAGCGCTTAAGTCCGACATGAAAACCTCCTGTCCGATATTTGTAATTTTTTTCGGACAAAAAGCAAGGATTATTTGTCCGAAATATGTGTACATATTTCGGACAAATGAGCTTCTCCGCAGCACAAGACCAAGAGACAGGTCTGCCACTACAGATGTCGGTCAGTCATTTTGCCCTTCGGCATTTGAACGCTGTTGAACGCCCATCCGGGAACCCTTGTCCTCGATAGCTACCACAAGACCCATCACCTCAAAAAGCTCCTGCCATGGCTTGCAGGCAAGCGACCACGAGTAGGGACTGACAACACAGCCGAAGATGCGGCTACAGTTGGGCGGCTTCGCCTGCACTACGTAGCCATGACACGGCCTTCACACCTTTTGTGTCTCGCCATGCGAAAAGACGCGGTGAGCGATGCGGAGCTTGACGCGATCCGCGCGCGGGATTGGAACGTAGTTCTTTGTATGCCGCTGGCGGACGCATCTGAGCCAGCGGAGGCCGCAGCGGCGACTCATGCGCTTTGAGCGCGCCACTAGCTAAGCCCAGCCCTCAGACAACGACAATAGGGGGGTGCGGCTTTTACGGCACGGAAGGTATTGCCCTTTTGAGCGTACATAGCAGCGTACATATTCCAAATATTGACACCATGAGCACATCAAGTTTTCTAGAAGAGACGCGGAGAAGAAGAACTTTTGCCATCATTTCCCACCCCGACGCTGGCAAGACCACGTTGACCGAGAAGCTGTTGCTGTTTTCAGGCGCGATCCAGATTGCCGGTTCGGTCAAGGCCCGCAAGGCGACGCGGCACGCCACCAGTGACTGGATGGAAATCGAGAAGCAGCGCGGCATCTCGGTGGCCAGCTCGGTGATGCAGATGGCCTACCGAGACCACGTCATCAACCTGCTCGACACGCCCGGCCACAAGGACTTCTCCGAAGACACCTACCGCGTGCTGACGGCCGTCGACTCGGCCCTGATGGTGATCGACGCGGCCAATGGTGTCGAGGCGCAGACGCGCCGCCTGATCGAGGTCTGCCGCCAGCGCAACACGCCCATCATCACCTTCGTGAACAAGATGGACCGCGAGGTGCGGGAGCCGCTCGACATCCTGGACGAGATCGAACGCGAACTCGGCATGCCCTGCGTGCCCATGACCTGGCCCGTGGGGCAGGGCAAGACCTTCTGCGGCATTGTGAACCTGCACACCCAGGCAATGACTGTTTTCGAGGCCGGGAGCGAGCGCCGCCCGCAGGATTTCCGGAACATCCCCCT
>JAYVRP010000660.1:0-1597 GCA_043776215.1 Rhodoferax sp.
TGCCGGAGCCCACCCGCAAGTAGTTCAGCACGTCGATCTCTGCGCTCTTGCCGAAATAGCGTCGCAAGTGGTACGCCATCCGGTCCTGCGCGATACGGCCGGCAATTTCTTCCTGGGTCCGGCCGAAAAAAGGGTCCAGCTCCTTCAAAATCATGGCGTGCAACAAACTCCGTGATGAACTGCCGGATGTTACCTGCGGCGCGCCATGTTTCCGGCCTGCTCCAGCGGTTTGTGCACCAGTGCGGGCCGGTGCTTGAGCACCAGGAATTCGGCAAGACGACGGCGTTGCTCCGCTACCAGCAGTCCGGCCCCGACCCCCATGTGCAGGTACTGTTCGACCCGCTCTGTGACTAGCCGAGGCACTTCGTCAGAGTTGCAGACCTCTACCAGAGCTGCGCTGCCAGGCCATTGGATGGCATCGGCATCTGGCACCGCAACCAGTATGTCGAGCTCGACCCTGTCGAAAAACCCCTTCTGTCGCACCTTCTTGTCCAGGAATGCCTTGAGCGAGAGCGCCTGCTCATAGGCCTGGGTGACAGGTGAACGAATCACGCGCGTCTGTGTTCCCTCCAGGCAAGTCCAACGTCCGTCCTGTTCAACCTGGATGTGGCCAGATACGCTGTGGCTGTCCACCACCACCAGGCCGTGTGCGTGCATCAAGAGATGGTCTATCCGCGTCACCACCCCGCCGGTCGCGACGCAAAGCTGGTTGAGCACATCGACCTGGGTGCTCTGTGCAAAAAAACGGCGCAGGTAGTAAGGCATCTGCTGGTCGGCGGTCCGACGCACAATGGCCGACTGGTCTTGCCAGTCAAGGGTGTCCAGTTCCTTGAATACCATGCCGGCAATTGCTGTTATGGGTGGGGGCGTACGGCGCGCCGGGTTCGCACGGCCTGCGCCAGAGCGAGCAGCACCGGTTCGGTCTGGGCCATGCTGATACAGGCGTCGGTGACCGAGACCCCGGGTTGCAGGGGTGTGCCGGGAACGATATCCTGGCGCCCTTCCTCCAGATTGCTCTCGATCATGACGCCCATGATGCGATGCTCACCAGCAGCCACCTGGGCCGCCACATCCGCCGCGACTTCGATCTGGCGCCGATGCTGCTTGCTGCTGTTGGCGTGGGACACATCCACCATCACCTGCTCGCGCAAGCCCGCCGCCTTGAGCAACGCGCAGGTGGCTGCCACGTCGGCAGCACTGTAGTTTGGCGTCTTGCCGCCTCTGAGGATGACATGGCAATCCGCATTGCCGCGGGTTTCGAACACCGCCGCCTGGCCCATTTTGGTCATACCCATAAATGCATGGGCCGCGGACGCCGCCTGGATGGCGTCGGTCGCCACCTTCACACCTCCGTCGGTTCCGTTCTTGAAACCGACCGGACAACTCAGGCCGGAGGCCAACTGCCGGTGGCTCTGGCTCTCCGTGGTGCGTGCTCCGATGGCACCCCAACTCACCAGGTCCGAGATGAATTGCGGGCTGAGCAGATCCAGAAACTCGGTACCCACCGGCAAACCCAGCGCCAGGAGTTCCAGCAGCAACCGGCGCGCCATCTCCAGGCCTTCATTGATGGCAAAACTGCCGTCCAGATGAGGATCAT
>JAYVRP010000661.1:0-1596 GCA_043776215.1 Rhodoferax sp.
ACGATCCGGCGCGTGCTGGCGCCTGGGCCGGACGACGACATTCCAGCCGGCTGACCGCCGGGCCGAGGGTGCGCGGCCCTACAGGCCCAGCATCAGCTTCAGGTTCTGCACGGCGGCGCCGCTGGCGCCCTTGCCCAGGTTGTCCAGGCGCGCCACCACCACGGCCTGCTGGAAGTCATCGCTGGCGCTGTTGTTGGCAAATACACGCAATTCAAGCTTGTCGGTATCGCGCAAGGCGACGGCGTCGAGCTTTCCATCGGCAGTGGCAGGTTCCACCGTGACCCACTCGCTGCCGGCATAGTGCGCGGCCAGGGCCTGGTGCAAGTCTTGTGCACTCGGCTTGCCAGGCAACTGGTCCAGGTGCACCGGCATCTGGACCAGCATGCCCTGGCGGAAATTGCCCACCGACGGGACCATGATCGGGCGCCGACTCAAGCCGGTGTATTTCATGATTTCCGGAATGTGTTTGTGCTTGAGGCCCAGACCATAAATCTCGAGCGGGGGTGCGGTGCCCGACTCGTAGGCTTCGATCATGCTTCGGCCGCCACCTGAATAACCGCTTACCGACGGCAGTATCAGGGGAAAGTCGGGCGGGATCAGCCCGGCGTCCACCAGCGGGCGCACGATGGCAATCGCACCGGTCGCGTAACAGCCCGGGTTCGTCACCCGCGGTGCGGTGCGAATGGCATCACGTTGTGCCGCGGACAATTCCGGGAAGCCGTAGACCCACTGCGCCGCCACGCGGTGGGCGGTCGATGCGTCAATGATGCGCGGACCGGGTTTGCCTGTTGTTGCTGCGATAGCATCAATCATGGCCGCCGACTCGATCGCCGCGGCATCATGCAGGCACAGAATCACCAGATCCACCTGCGCCATGAGTGCCCGCTTGGCGTTCGGGTCCTTGCGTGAATCAGCTGCGATGCTGACCAGTTCGACGCCGGCGAGGGACTGCAAGCGCTCTCTGATCTGCAGTCCGGTGGTGCCGGCTTCACCGTCAATGAAAACTTTGGCCATGGTGCATCCGATCCTGTGCGCGTGATTCAACGCTGTACCTAACTGTAAGCTTGCCCTCAGTTTGGTGCGTTGCAGCATGATACATTTGATTGCTTAGGTGTCTTCCACCGTCCGTTGGCAGTGGGCGTCTGATGGTTTGGTGGGTTGTTTCCAGTTCCGAGAGAGACCTCATGAAGATTCACGAATACCAGGGCAAGGAGATCTTGCGCAAGTTCGGTGTGCCAGTACCACGCGGTATCGCGGCATTCACCGTGCAGGAGGCTGTCGAGGCGGCACAGAAGCTCGGTGGCCCGGTGTGGGTCGTCAAGGCCCAGATCCATGCCGGCGGCCGCGGCAAGGGTGGCGGTGTGAAGCTGGCCCGTTCGATGGACGAAGTGCGCCAACTCGCCACCGAGATCCTGGGCATGCAACTGGTCACGCACCAGACGGGCCCGCTGGGCCAGAAGGTGCGCCGTTTGCTGATTGAAGACGGCGCAGACATCAAAAAAGAGTATTACGTGTCGGTCGTGACTGATCGCGCCACACAGCGGGTCGCGCTGATGGCCTCTTCGGAGGGCGGCATGGACATCGAACAGGTGGCCC
>JAYVRP010000662.1:0-1596 GCA_043776215.1 Rhodoferax sp.
AGCTGCTGCCCAAGGCGGTGGACAAAGGTGTGGCCTTTGTCCCGGGCGCCGCCTTTTATGCCGACAACGCCGACCCGCGGACGTTGCGGCTGTCCTTCGTAACGCCCAGTGTGCCCGAGATCGAGCGCGGCGTGGCGGCGCTGGCCGCTGCCGTGCGCGAGAACATGCCAGTGCCTGCCTGACACGGCGGAGAGCGAGCCACATGTTGAAAATCTGGGGGCGCCTGAGTTCGATCAATGTGCGCAAGGTCGTGTGGGCCGCGCAGGAGACCGGCGCGCCTTTCACCCGGACCGATGCCGGTGCCGCCTACGGAATCGTGCACACTCCGCAGTACCTGCGCCTGAACCCCCATGCACTGGTGCCGGTGCTGCAGGATGGCGCCACCACGCTGTGGGAGTCCAACGTGATCGTGCGTTATTTGGCCGCACGTTTTCCCGACAGCGGCCTGATGCCGGCCACCATGGTCCAACGCTTCCTGGCCGAGCAATGGATGGACTGGCAACAGACCACGATCAACCCGGCCGGCCGCAACGCCTTCATCCAGTGGATCCGGACCGCGCCCGCCCAGCGCGACACCGCACTGCTGGCGCAATCGGTGGCGGCCACCGAACCCTGCATGGCACTGCTCGACCAGCACCTGGAAGGCCATGCCTTCATGGGCGGTGACCACTTCTCGATGGCCGACATTCCGCTGGGGTGTGAAGTGCACCGCTGGTTCGGGCTGCCCCAGAGTCGGCCCGCCTGGCCCCATCTGGAGCGCTGGTACGCCACACTGTGCGACCGACCCGCCAGCCGCGGCGTGCTGGACCAGACACTCTCCTGAAAGGTTTTCCATGCAGACCCGCCCGTTCCAGCAAGTGGATGTTTTCACGGCCACGCCCTACCTCGGCAACCCGGTAGCCGTGGTCCTCGACGGTGCCGGACTGTCCGACACCGGGATGCAGGCCTTCGCCCGCTGGACCAACCTGTCGGAAACCACCTTCCTGCTGCCCCCCACCGACGCGCAGGCCGACTACCAATTGCGCATCTTCACGCCGGGCGGCGAATTGCAGTTCGCCGGGCACCCCACGCTGGGCAGTTGCCACGCCTGGCTCGCGACGGGAGGAAAACCAAAGGCGTCCGACTTCATCGTGCAGCAATGTGGTGTGGGCCTGGTGCGGATCCGCCAGGCGCAGGACACGCTTGCTTTCGCAGCGCCACCCTTGCACCGCAGCGCGGCCCGCGCCGATCTGCTTGCAGCCATCGCTGCTGCGCTCGGGCTGCAGCCACCGCAGGTGCAGGCATCGCAGATGCTCGACAACGGAACGCTCTGGGTCGGTTTGCTGCTGGACACGCCAGCGCGCGTGCTGGGCTTGCAACCGGACTTCGCGCGGCTCAAGACGCTGGGCCACAAGGTGGGCGTGGCCGGGATCCACGAGACTCCAGGCGCCGGCACACCAGACCTTGAGGTGCGCGGCTTCGCACCGCACCTGGGCGTCGACGAAGACCCTGTCACCGGCAGTCTCAATGCCAGCCTGGCCCAGTGGTTGATCGGCGATGGCCGTATCGGCGCCCGCTATGTCGCGGCACAAGGCGCCTGCCTGCAACGCGCGGGGC
>JAYVRP010000663.1:0-5055 GCA_043776215.1 Rhodoferax sp.
CTGTAGTCGACGATCACCTGTTGTCCCAGTGCTTCCTGCAGGCCGGGCTGGAGATTGCGCGCCACGATGTCTATCCCGCCACCCGGCGGAAAACCCACGATAAGCCTGATCGGTTTTGCGGGCCAGGACTGTGCGGCAGCTAGCCGCGCGCCCCACAACCAGCCCGTGGCGCCCGCGACCGCTCCGAGCAATAACCTGCGACGGCGGGGCCACAGTGCGGCACCCGTGCGTATGTTCCGTCTCGTTGCCATATCAGTAGCCTGACGTATCGATCTTGATGTCCTGCGCGCGAACGACCGAGAGGACCGCTGCGCACTGGCGCATCATCAAGCCCAGGTCGGACGCCACACCGATGTAGTCAAAGCCGGCCGCGCGGTATGTCGCCACCGCCTCTGCCGTGCCCCCGACCGTGCCGACCGGTTTGCCGGCTGCATGCACACGTTGGACGCCGGCGGCCATCAAGGCCACGACGTCCGGGTGCATCGGGTTCCCGGTGTGCCCCATGGCGCCGCTCAGGTCCCCCGGACCCATGAAGATCGAATCGACTCCCTGCACCGCGGCAATCGCGTCGATACGCGCCATCGCTTCCGGTGTTTCAATCTGCACCAGCACGCTCACACCCTGGTTGGCGACCTTGAAATAGTCTTTCACGGTGCCGAAACGCGAGCCGCGGCTCATCGCGGCCATGCCGCGCACGCCTTGCGGCGGGTATTTGCACGCGGCCACGGCCTTCATCGCCTCGTCCACGGTTTGCACAAATGGAAACATCAGCGTCTGGGCGCCGGCGTCGAGCAAGCGCTTGACCATCACCGTGTCGTTCCAGGGTACCCGGGTGATTGGCAGCATCGGTGTACCGGCGATCGCCTGCAGCATGTGCACCAGATCGGCCAGGTCCAGCGGCGTATGTTCCATGTCGACCACCGCCCAGTCGAAACCGGCATGGCCCAGGGCCTCGGCGACCAGCGGCGAGGCCGCCATGGCAAAGGTGCCCACCGGGTAACCGGCAGGCAGGTTCTTGCGCGCCAGCAGGGTGGCAAAGGGATTGTTCACGGTGGGTCTCCAATCAGAAAATGGCAGGCTCGGGGGTGGGCTGCGTGCCCTGCAGGAAGTCGAAATCGCAGCCTTCATGGGCCTGGGTCACGTGCTGCTGGTACAGCCGGGTGAAACCGCGCTGGAACGGTTGTGGCGGGGCACTCCAGGCGGCGCGGCGCAGGGCCAGCTCGGGCTCGTCCACATGCAGATGCAGGCGGCGCTGGGCCACGTCGAGTTCTATCAGGTCACCGGTGCGCACCAGCGCCAGCGGGCCCCCAACGGCGCTTTCCGGGGAGATGTGCAGCACGCAGGTGCCATAGTGGGTGCCGCTCATGCGCGCATCACTCAGACGCAACATGTCCCGTACACCGGCCCGGAGCAGCTTCCTGGGGATCGGCAGGTTGCCCCACTCCGGCATGCCGGGCGCACCGACCGGGCCGGCATTGCGCAACACCAGCACGGTGTTTTCGTCGCACTCCAGTGTTTCGTCGGCCATGGCGGCGAGCATCTCGGGCTGACTGTCGAAGACGAGCGCTTTGCCGGTGTGGCGCAACAGCCGCTCGGAGGCTGCGCTGGGTTTGATCACCGCGCCATCCGGCGCCAGGTTGCCGCGCAATGCAGCCAGCGCGCCGGCAGTGCTGACCGGACGGTCCAGCGGGCGGATCACCTCGGGGTCCAGTACCTCGGCCGCCTGGAGGTTCTCTTCCACGCTTTTGCCATTGACGGTCAGCTCTGAGGTGGACAGGCTTGCGCGGATCACCCGCATCAGGGCCGGCAAACCACCGGCGTAATAGAAATCTTCCATCAGGCGGTCGCCACTGGGAAACAGATTCGCCAGTACCGGTACGCGGCGCGCCATCGCATCCATATCGTCGAGGGTCACGGCAATACCTGCGCGACGGGCCATGGCAATCAGGTGCACTGCGGCGTTGGTGGAGCCGCCCAGCGCCATTTGCACCGCCATGGCGTTGTCGAAACTGCCACGGGTGAGGATGCGCGAGGGTTTCAGGTCTTCCCACACCATGCCGACGATACGTTCGCCGCAATCGGTGGCCATACGGATATGGGCCGAGTCCATGGCCGGGATGGATGTCGCGCCCGGCAGCGTGAGGCCCAGGGCCTCAACGATGGAGGTCATGGTCGAGGCCGTTCCCATGGTGTTGCAGGTGCCCGGCGCGCGAGTCATGCGCGATTCGAGATGGCGAATCTCGTCCGCGCTGACGTGGCCGGCCTGGTACTCGTCCCAGAAGATGCGGGTGTGCGTGCCGGCGCCCACGGTGCGGGCTACGCCGTTCTTGACATAACGGTCATTGAGCATCGGCCCGGCCGGGCAAAAGAGTGTCGGGATGTCCATGCTGATGGCGCCCATCACCGTGCCGGGCGTCGTCTTGTCGCACCCCGCCAGCAGCACGACGCCGTCACAGGGCAGGCTGCGCAGCAACTCCTCGACCTCCATGGACAGGAAGTTGCGGTAGAGCATCGTGGTGGGCTTGACCATCACTTCGCCCAGGCTCATTGCCGGCAGTTCCACGGGGTAGCCGCCCGCCAGCAGGATGCCGCGCTTGACAGCTTCGGCACGTTCGCGCAAGTGCGCGTGGCACGGCGACAGGTCGCTCCAGGTGTTGATGATGGCCACCATCGGTCGGTCCATCAGATCTTCGCGCCGCACGCCTTGCTGTTGCATGCGCTGACGATGCGCAAAACCGCGCATGCCCTGGTCGGCGAACCAGCGGCGCGAGCGCAAGTCTGCGAGGGTCTTGGACGGTGTTGTCATGGGCGGCACTCGTCAGCCGGCAGTGATCTTGGCCGTGCGGATGATGCGGGCCCAGCGGTCGACCTCGCTCTTGAGAAACACGGCAAATTCGTCGGCACCTTTGGCGTTGATGCGAAAACCCTGCTGCGTGGCGCGTTCGGCCATCTCGGGCGCAGCCATGATCTTGAGAATTTCGCGTGAATAACGGTCCACGATCACGTCCGGAGTTTTCGCCTGAATCATCGCGGCCGTCCAGTTCTCGACCTGCAATGCCGGCATCCCGGCTTCGATGGTGGTGGGCACGTCGGGCGCCATGGCGTTGCGCGCCGGGCTGCACAGCGCCAGCGCCCGCAGCTTGCCGCTCTTCACGTGCGAAATGGATTCGGGAAAGTTGGAAAAGATGAGGTCGAGCTGGCCGCCGATAAGGTCGGTCATCGACGGTGCGCCGCCGCGGTAGGGCACATGCGTCATCACCGACTGGTTGATGTCGTTGAACAAGGCCATGGTCAGGTGAGGCGGCGTGCCGTTGCCGCTGGACCCCGCGTTGAGCTGCTTCGCCTTCGCGACGCGCATCAGGTCCCGGAAGTCGGAGATCGCGCTGTTGGCCGGCACCACCACCAGCATCGGCGAGCCGGCCAGCAATGCCAGGGCGCGCAGATCCCCCAGCAACTGGTAAGGGGCGTCCGGAAACAGCGTCACGTTGGCCGCATGGGTCAGCGTGATGGCCAGCAGACTGCTGCCGTCAGGGGTGGACTTGGCCACTTGATCGGCGCCGATCTGCGCATTGCCGCCAGCCTTGTTCTCGACCAGCACCGGCAGCTTCAGGACGTCGCCCAGCTTCTGCCCCACAGCACGCGCCATCACGTCGGTCAGGCCGCCAGGCGGAAACGGCACCACGTATTTCACGGTCATTCCGGCACGCGGGAACTCCTGGGCCAGGGCCGGCGTGCCAACCAGCGCAGCGCCCGCGGCACCCAGCAAAAGTTGTCGGCGTTGCATAGGCGAATTCCTTGGTGCCGGCGTCAGCCTGCGAGTGTGGTCAATTGGGCGAAAAGTGCGTCAGGAACAACGATGCCGTGCTGTTGGGCTCGGAGTTCCAGCGCGTAGCGGCGAGCACCTGCCAGGCGCACACCGTCGTCGGTCAGCATCTCGCCCACCAGTGTCTCGATGCGCGCGTAGTAGGACTCCGGCCCCGCCAGTGCGCCCGGGTCGATCACGATGAATGCCTGGCCGATGCGCGGCTGGTTGCCTTCGTCGACAAAAAAGGAGGACGCCTCGAAGCCGAACTGGGCGCCGATCACGGCCGTCACCAGCAGTTCGACCATCAGGGCCAGCATCGCGCCCTTGGGGCTGCTGACCGCGCCGATAGGCAGCATCGACCCGCCCATGCCGGCCTTCGGGTCGGTGGTGGGTTGGCCCTTGTCGTCCAGCGCCCATCCCAAGGGAATACTCTTGCCCTCCTTGGCTGCAACCATGAGTTTGCCGCGTGCGACTTCGCTCAGCGACAGGTCGATCATCAGCGGGTCGGCGCCGCTGCGCGGAAAAATCGCCGCCACCGGATTGGTGCCGAAAATCGGGTGTTTGCCGCCGGCCGCCGGCATCGCCGCCGGCGAATTGGTGAACGCCAACCCGACCATGCCGGCGCTGGCCACGGCGCGCAGGTGGTCCACCAGCACCCCGGCATGGTGGCTGTTGGTAACGCCAGCGAAACACACGCCGAGTTCGGAGGCGATCTGTACGGCCTGCGTGATGGCCAGGTCGCAGGCCGGAAAAGCCAGCCCCTGCTGCGCGTCGACCAACACGGCGGCACCTTTGCGCCGTATCACCTGCGCCGTGGCGTTTCCATCAGCGCGTCCATTACGCAGGTGGGTCGCGTATTGCGGCACACGGCTCAAGCCATGGGATGCCAGGCCCTGGGCTTCGGCCCGCACCAGGGCGGCCGCGGTCGAGGTGGCCATGGCAGCGTCGGCCCCCGCGTTGCGCAGTGCACGTTCGACCAGTTCGGTGGCTTTCGCCAAAGAGATTTCAGCCATCAGCGCAGTGCCTCCAGCACTTTGTCGGCAATCAGGGTGGACACCCGGTCGTTGGACTCGATGCTGACACCCGAGATATGCGGCGTCAGCAGCAGGTTGGGACAGTTCGCCAGCGCTGGCATGGCGGGCAGGGGCTCGACATCGAACACGTCCACTGCTGCGCCGCCCAGGTGCCCGGACCGCAAGGCGGCTGCCACGGCGTCCAGGTCGAGGATCGGGCCGCGCGAGGTGTTGATC
>JAYVRP010000664.1:0-1590 GCA_043776215.1 Rhodoferax sp.
CTGGATCCGTCTGCGCCTGCAGGCCTACAAGGAAGACATTGCGTCGATCCGGGCGTTTGGCTTGGACGTCGTCACCGCCATGTGTGACAAGTTGCGCGCCGGCGGCGCGCCTGCGCTGCATTTCTACACGATGAACCAGAGCGGGCCGGCATTGGAGATCTGCAGGCGGTTGGGGCTTCAATAATTGCCATTAGACTTGGCTCCATGAAGATTCTCTTGACCGGTGCCGCGGGTTTTATCGGCATGACCACCTCGCTGCGCCTGCTGGCGCGCGGCGACGAGGTGGTGGGCCTGGACAACCTCAATGACTATTACGATGTGACGCTCAAGCAGCGCAGGCTGGACCGGCTCACGCCGCACGCGAATTTCCGGTTCGTCAAGATGGATGTGGCTGACCGGCCTGGCATGGAGCGGTTGTTCGCCGAAGGCAACTTCGACCGCGTGATCCACCTGGCGGCGCAAGCCGGTGTGCGGTATTCACTCAAGAACCCGCATGCCTACATCGACAGCAACATCGTCGGTTTCGTGAATATCCTGGAAGGGTGCCGCCATGGCGGCGTGCAGCACCTGACCTATGCGTCAAGCTCCAGTGTGTATGGGGGCAACACGAAGATGCCTTTCTCGGAGCACGACAGTGTGGACCATCCGGTCAGCCTGTACGCGGCCACCAAAAAAGCCAACGAGTTGATGGCCCATACCTATAGCCACCTGTACGGGTTGCCAACCACCGGGCTGCGTTTTTTCACGGTGTATGGGCCCTGGGGCCGGCCCGACATGGCGCTGTTCCTGTTTACCAAGGCGATTCTCGAAGGTCGCCCGATCGACGTGTTCAACCATGGCAACATGCAGCGCGATTTCACCTATGTGGATGACATTGTGGAAGGCGTGATTCGCGTCATGGACCGTGTTGCAACGGCGAACCCGGAATACGATGCGATGGATGCGGACCCCGCGACCAGCAATGCGCCCTATCGCGTATTCAATATCGGCAACAACAACCCGGTGCCACTGCTGGATTTCATCGCTTGTATCGAGGATGCCTTGGGCCACAAGGCGGAAAAGAGGCTGCTGCCTCTGCAGGACGGCGACGTGCCTGCCACGTATGCGAATACCGACGCCCTGCGTGACTGGGTCGGCTTTGTGCCAGGAACCAGCGTCAAGGACGGGATTGGGCGGTTCGTGGCCTGGTATCGGGATTACTACAAGGTCTGACCGGTCTCGGGGCTGGCCACATCAGCGCGGCACGCTTTTCAGGTGTTCCAACAGTCCGCGGGCACCGGCTTCGCACAAGTCAAGAACCTTCTCGAACCCGTCTGCGGATCCATAGTAGGGGTCGGGAATGTCCATCATGCCAATGGCGGGGGCAAATTCCAGCAGCAGGCGAAGCTTGTATGTGTGTTCACCGGGACATAATTGACGCAGTGCACCCATATTGGCACTGTCCATGGCCAGCACCAGGTCAGAGCGTTCGAAATCAGCGTCCGCGACCTGACGCGAGCGGCCTTTGCCGATGATGGGGTAGCCACGTCCTGCAAGCGCTGATCTGGCGCGTGGATCGATGGGCGTATTGCCGCCGACGGCATGGGTGCC
>JAYVRP010000665.1:0-1589 GCA_043776215.1 Rhodoferax sp.
CTTGCACGAGGAGACCACCTTCGACCGCAGCCGTGTGATCAGTGTGGATTGGGCCAGTTACCCCTTGCTGCGCTTCACCGAAGTCCCCGTGCTCGACATCGAACTGGTCGAGCGGCGTGACCAGCCACCATTGGGCGCGGGCGAGGCGGCGTCGAGTCCGGTTCCGGCCGCGTTGGCCAACGCGGTATTCGACGCCACCGGGGTGCGGCTGCGCACAGTGCCATTCACACTTGAGCGCATCCGGGCCTCGCTGGCCTGAGCCTGTGGACCGCAATACCTGCCTAGAATCGGGTCAACCGAAGGAATAGTGATGATTGCTGATGTCGACGTCGATGCCCGGGGCCTGAATTGCCCATTGCCGATCCTGAAAGCCAAGAAGGCGCTGAACGGCATGCACAGTGGCCAAACCTTGCGCGTGCTGGCCACCGACCCCGGTTCGGTGCGCGACTTCCAGGCATTTGCCAAGCAGACAGGCAACGAACTCATGGAGCAGCACGCGCAGGGCGCGGAGTTTATCCACTGGATGCGCCGGCGCTGACTGTCCGCGCCACTGGCCTTAACGCGAAATAACTTCATGATTAGCCATCATGTGCAGCGCGAGCCCCGCACCACGTTCGGCCTGAGCCCTTCGACAGGCCCAGGGCGAACGGCCAGATGGGAATAGCGTGGACTAGCCCAGGCGCACCAACTGGTCGCGCACCTTGCTCAGGGTGGCAATGAAATCGGCCACCCGTTTGCGCTCCTGTTCGATGACGGCCGCTGGCGCCTTGGCTACAAAAGCCCCATTGGACAACTTGCCATTGGCCTTGGAAATTTCGCCTTCCAGTCGCGTTGCTTCCTTGCCCAGCCGAGTTCTTTCGGCGGCCACATCGATCTCCATATGCAGGCACACACGTGCGTCGCCGACCACAGCCACTGGCGCCGCCTGCGCAGCCGCCGCCCACGCGGCTTCGTCGTCGAACACACGCACTTCGTTCAGTTTGGCCAGCGCCTGCAACACTGCGGCGGACTGACGCAGGAAAGCTGCTTCGCCAGCCTGGTTGGCGACCACGTAGAGCGGCAAACGGGCGGCCGGTGACACGCCCATCTCGCCGCGCAGGTTACGGCAGGCGTCGACCAGCAGCTTGAGCTTGGCTACATAGGCCACCGCGTCCGGGTCGATGCGTTCGGGTTGGCTCATGGGGTAGGGCGCAATACTCACCGAGGCACCAGCGCGGCCGGCGACCGGCGCCACCTTCTGCCGCAACTCCTCGGTGATAAACGGAATCACCGGGTGTGCCAGGCGCAGGATGGTCTCCAGCACGCGGATCAGCGTGCGCCGAGTGGCGCGCTTTTGGGCGTCCGTGCCGGTGTTGATCTGCACTTTGGCGATTTCGAGGTACCAGTCGCAGAACTCGACCCAGACGAACTGGTAGATCGTGGTGGCCACGTTGTCGAGGCGGTATTCGTCGAAGGCTCTCTCCACGTCCGCCTCGACCTGTTGCAGGATGGAAGTGATCCAGCGGTCGGCCTGGCTGAACGCCAGGTAACCGTGGGCGGGTCCGCCGGGTGCGCACTCGGCCTTGGTGTGTTCTTTCAGGCCGCAGTCC
>JAYVRP010000666.1:0-1588 GCA_043776215.1 Rhodoferax sp.
AGCGCACCGATGGCCGTGGCCACCGTCAGCAGACCGGATTGCAGGGCCGACAGGCCAAACCCGAGTTGCAGCATCAGTGGCAGCAGGAAGGGCACCGCGCCAATTGCGATGCGCAGCGGGATGGCGCCGATCACGTTGACCCGAAAGCTTGGATAGCGCAGGATGCCCAGGTCGATCACCGGATGCACACGGCCCAGGCTGCGCCGGTAATAGGCCACCAGCGCCAGGGTACCCGCGCCGGCGGCAAGGGCCGAAATCCATGCCGGTGCCATGGCCTTGCCGGCCGTCTCCATGGCGCCCATCAGCAGGCCCAGGCCCAGCGCGAGCAACAGGAAACCCCGGATGTCGAAGGGCGCCACCGGAAGCACGGGCGCCGTGTCCTCACGAATGAAGGCCATTGCCATCACGATTGCGAGCAGGCCGAACGGGATGTTGATGAGGAAGATCCAGCGCCATGACGCCACCGATACGATGGCCCCGCCGAACAGCGGCCCGGCCATGCGGCCGAGCACCGGCGGCATGGTGAACCACACCATGGCCGACACCAGTTGGTCGGGCGGCACGGCCCGCAGCAGGATGAGCCGGCCCACAGGAATCATCATCGCGCCGCCCAGCCCCTGCATCACGCGCCACAACACCATGGCCGCCAGCGAGTCGGTGGCGCCACACAGTGCGGAGCCGAGCGAGAAAAAAGCGATGGCCAGGCAGAACACCCGTTTGGCGCCGAACCGGTCCGCCATCCAGGCACTCAGCGGCAGGAAGATCGCCACGCTCACCAGGTAGGCGGTGATGGCCAGGTTCAGGTGCAGCGGCGGGACCTTCAGCGAAGCGGCGATGCTTGGCAAGGCCGTGGCCATGACCGAGCTGTCCAGATTCTGCAGGAACAGCGGGCTGGCCACGATGAGCGGCACCAGGCGCACGCTGTTAGCCATGCCTGGCCGACGCCGCTCTCTGGCAGACACGTTTGTAGATGGGCAAGGGTCCTCCGGGTGGTGCCCAATTATTGATCGGCGGCACGAAGGCTCCGCAGGCCGTTGTGCTCAAGCTCGTCTTTATCGGTGAAGAGGCCACCAAGCTTCTGAAAGACCACGAGGCATTTGCCATGGCCCATCCGCACTCGCCGCTGCGCGCACCATATCTGCAACGCGGGGACGACCGATGCGCAGTTCGCGGCGGCGCCGACGTGGTTCAGCTGCCCCGGCGCTCGAGCAGGCGCTGGATGCTGTCCGGCAATCCCTGGTGGGGCTTGATCGGCGGCGGCGCGAAGCTGCCCGCAGTGGCCTTGCCAGGCTGCAGGGCCACCAACGATTCTGCGTGCTTCACGGCACTCGACACCCCATCGACCACCGGTACCGTCAACTGCCCGCGCAGGCTGCGCGCGAGGCCGGCCAGCGGCGCGCCCGCGAGGATCAGGACTTCGGCGCCGTCCTCGTGGACCGCACGTTCACACAAGGCCTTCAGCGCCTGGGCATGTTCACCCTGGACCTCGCCGATGCTGCCCAGCGGCCGGTCGAGCGCCCGGATGCTGGCGAGCCGCCCCGACAAGCCATTGGCGTGCACCACCTCGCGGTACCAGGCCTGGATGCGC
>JAYVRP010000667.1:0-5027 GCA_043776215.1 Rhodoferax sp.
AGACAGACGCGCCGCAAGGAAATCGACGAAGGCGCGTACGCTGGCCGGCTGCAGTCGAGAAGACATCACGGCATGCACAGGCAGTGGTGGCAAGGCCCAACCCGGCAGCACCTGGACCAGGCGCCCTGCGTTCACCGCATCGCGGGCAAGCGCATGCGACAGCACTGCGATGCCCAGCCCGCGCTCGGCGAGCAGGCGCATCAGTCCCAGGTTGTTGGTGGCCAGGCGACCGCGTACCGTGACTTCCATTGCATCTCCGTCACGCAGCAGGCGCCATCGCGCCTCGTGCGCCGGCGCCGGGACCGGAAGCTTGAGACACTCGTGCTCGACCAGGTCGGCCGGCTGCTGCGGCTCGCCGTGCCGCTCCAGGTAGGCAGGCGCGGCGAACATCAGCATCTCGACCGCGCCGATGCGGCGCACGATCAGCTGGTCGCCCTTGACGGTGCCGATGCGGATGGCCACATCGACATGCTCGCCCACCAGGTCGCGGTGGCCAGGCGACAAATCGAGTTCGAACGTGATGCCCGGATGGCGACGCATGAACTCAGGCAGCAGCGGGCCGACATGGTTGACGCCCATGTCGACCGGCATCGACACGCGCACGTGCCCCATCGGGGCTGCAGCGGAGTCACGCAGCACTTCCTGCGCCAGCCGCGCCTGGTCGACGAGGTCGCCGCAGCGCTCGAAGTAGCGCCGCCCGGCATCGGTCAGCTCGACTCGGCGCGTGGTGCGGTTGAACAGCCTCAGGCCGAACTGGCGCTCCATGGCGCCAATGCGCCGCGACAGCGTGGCCCCCGGCACGCCGAGATTCGCGCTGGCGCGGCTGAAGCTGCCCGTGCGCGCCACTTCGACGAACAAGGTCATGTCGCGCAGCGCCGAGAGGTCATCCATGTTTTTCGCAAGCGTTTCGCTCAGTTTATTCCACGAATGGAAAAGTGTTGTCCGTTTCTGTCACTTCCGAACGCCGGCAAGACCGGTCAAACTGCGACCCTTCACAGGGGACATCGAACATGAAAGCGATCCGTATCCACGCCTACGGCGGAGCTGAGCAGATGCAACTCGAAGACGCGCCGGTGCCGGCCTGCGGCGCCGGCGACCTGTTGGTGCGGGTGGTCGCGGCCGGCGTCAACCCGATCGACTGGAAGATGCGCTCCGGCGCGATGGCCGCGCACATGCCCAAGAGCTTCCCGATGACGCTGGGCTCCGATGCGGCCGGGATCGTCACCGCGGTGGGTGGCGGCGTGTCAGACTTCGTACTCGGCGACGAGGTCTGCTTCTACGCCGAGTTCGCGCGTGGCGGCACCTATGCCGAGTACGTGGCGGTGGACGCGAGGCAGGTGGCCAAGAAGCCTCGGACGGTCTCGTTTGCCAGCGCAGCGGCCCTGCCCATGGCCGGCCAGGCCGCCTGGACTGCACTGATCGAAACCGGCCAGGTCCAACGCGGCATGCGCGTGCTGATCCACGGTGGCGCCGGTGCGCTGGGCACGACCGCCGTGCAATTGGCCAAGGAGCACGGCGCGCATGTCACCGCCACCGCCGGCGGCGACGGCCTGGCCTTGGTCAAGAGCCTGGGCGCCGACGAGGTGATCGACTACCACACACAGCGCTTCGAACAGATCGCGCGCGACATCGACATCGTGCTCGACACACTGGGGGGGCCGACGCAGGAGGCGTCCTGGGCCACGCTGCGCCAGGGCGGGATCCTGGTCGCGACCGCCATGCCGCCGCCGCCCGAACGCGCGGCCGCAGCGGGTGTGCGCGCGGCCTTCGTCTTCACGCCGCCACGCGGCGCAGTGTTGGCGCAACTGGCCGCGCGGGTGGATGACGGGCGCTTGCGCATCGTCGTCGGCCAGGAGTTCGCACTGGCCGACGCGGCGCTGGCACACCGCCTGGGCGAGGCCGGCAAGGCGCGCGGCAAGATGCTTCTTCACGTGGGCGCTCCCGGGCGCTGATTCCGGCGCAACACACCAGGAAAGGCGCAAGCCCATGCTTCAACTTCGCCCCATGGACACCCAGGTGCCCATCTTCCATCAGCTCAATGAAGACTTGGCGCCGGTCATTTTGATCAACGTCTTCACCGTCGACGCCGCGGATGTATCCAAGCTGCTCAAGGCCTGGGAAGACGACGCCAACTGGATGAAGCGGCAAGCGGGGTACATCTCCACGCAACTGCACCGCGGCATCGCCGGCAGCTGCGTGTTTCTGAACTATGCGGTGTGGGAATCGGTGGCGCACTTTCGCGCGGCCTTCACGCATCCGGACTTTCAAAGCGCGCTGGGTGCCTACCCCTCCAGCGCGGTGGCCTCGCCGCACCTGTTCAGCAGGGTTGCGGTGCCCAACCTCTGCACCACTTGACCAAGCCTGTGAGCAACCGCTCTGCCCGTCACTGCCTGCCCAGTTGTCCTCGCGCTGTCTGCGCACACTGAATCCACCACCCCCGAAAGGACCCTCATGCCCAAGCGCGCCCACCTTCTTGCGGCGATCCTCGCCTCGCTGTGCCTCGTCACGTTCTTTCTGTCCACAGTCCTGACGGAGCTGTTCGGGTCGCATGCCGCGGTCGCGCAGCTGAAGGCGCTGATCGTGGCGCCGGGCCTGTGGATCATGATCCCGGCCATCGCTGCAGCCGGCGGTAGCGGCATGTTTCTCGGCCAGTCTCGCAAGGGCCGGCTCGTCGATGCCAAGAAGAAGCGCATGCCCTTCATCGCCGCCAACGGCCTGCTGGTGCTGGTGCCCTGCGCCATCGCGCTGAACCGTTGGGCGGCTGCTGGCACCTTCGACACCACCTTCTACGTCGTGCAGGTCATCGAGCTCGTCGCCGGGGCCACCAACTTCGCCTTGATGGGCCTGAACGCACGGGATGGGCTGCGCATGACCGGTCGGCTGCGCGTCGCGCCGCCTTCGCCGGGCACGGCCAGGTGACGTTCGAGATCCTCGCGCAAGGAGCTGCCATGTCCCGGTCGCCGTATTCGCCCCAGCGCTGCTGCGCTGACCAGCACCAACGCCATGGTCGCCGAGCTGGTCAAGAACTGGGCCTCGCCGACGGGTGCGGTGGCGTTCCCGCTACTCACGTAAATCGCCGCGCACGGCCACGCCGACATCGCCTGTGACTGGCACACGCCGGCCGCGCCGCATGGTCGGCCGCGACATCCACGAGGAACACCGCGTTTCCACGCCGCTGGAGCTACTGTTTGACCTGACCTTTGTCGTCGCCATCGCGGTGGCCGCTTCGCAGCTGCACCATGCTGCCGGCGAGCACCATCTGGGGGCCGGGACGGTGGCTTATCTGATGAGCTTCGCCGCCATCTGGTGGGCCTGGATGAGCTTCACCTGGTTCGCCAGCGCCTACGATACCGACGACGCCACCTACCGGCTGTGGACGATGGTGCAGATGGTCGGCGTGCTGATCCTGGCCTCGGGTGTGCCCAAGATCGCGCAGGGCGAGTTCACCACGGTGACGATCGGCTACGCGGTGATGCGCATCGGCTTACTCGCAATGTGGCTGCGGGTCGCGCGCGAGCACCCTGAGCGGCGCCGCACCGCGATGCGTTATGCGCTGGGTATCGGCGCCTTGCAGCTGTTGTGGCTTGGTCGCCTGGCGCTGCCGGCTGCGTGGTCGCTGTCGAGCTTCTTTGTGCTCATGCTGCTGGAGCTGGCCGTTCCGCTGTGGGCTGCCAGGGTTGGGCACACACCTTGGCATGCACACCACATCGCCGAGCGCTACGGCCTGTTCACGATCATCGTGCTGGGCGAATGTGTGCTCGGCGCCACCAACTCGGTGGCGGGCGTGATCGAAGCACAAGGCTGGTCGCTCGACGTGGCCCTGGTCGGCCTGGGATCGGTCAGCCTGGTGTTGTCGCTGTGGTGGGTCTACTTCGTGGTGCCCAACGCCGAGGCCCTGCACCACCACCGAGAACGAGCCTTCAACTGGGGCTATGGACACTTCGTCGTGTTCGGATCTCTGGCGGCGCTGGGAGCGTTCCTCGAGGTTGTGGCGGACGGGCTCAAAGGCGGTGCTTCTTCCCACCCCGTGGCACCCGCCATGGCGATCGGACTGGTAGCCACCGCAGTCGGTGTCTATTTGATGACGGTGTGGTGGCTACACCGCCACATCGCGCGCGGCCAGGCGCAGCTCGGTTGGGCCTGGGGCTGCGCGGCTGTCATCTTGGTGGCGGTGGTCGCCGCAGTCGCTGCCGGCCTGCCGCTGGCGTGGGCGATTCCGGCGGTGACGGCAGCGCCTGCGGTCGTGATCGTGGTGATCGAAATCGGTCGGCTGAAACGGCCTGAGCTGTTCCACGTGCGGTGAAATGACTTTTGGACATGATCGGGGAATTCCTGCTCAAAAACGCGTGATCAGGGCTCGTCCCAGTCCTTCCAGTCCATGGGATTTTGCTCGCGGTACAGGTTGACCGCACGCCCGACGGTTGGTGCAAATCGGTCGGCCCCGATCAGGCCCAGCAAACCATACCGCGCAAGGCGGTCGCGCACCGGGCCCTTGAGGCCGCCGAAGTGCAACGCGACGCCGCGTTGCTCCAGTTCCTTGTGCAGGGCCTCCAGCGATTCGGCCGCGGTGATGTCGATGTCGGTGATGGCGTCCGCAGCCACAATCACGCGGCGCGGCGGCGTGGGTGACTGCTCCACGGCCTCTAGCACTCGCTGGTGAAACACCTCCGCATTGGCAAAGAACAGTTGTGCGTCCCAGCGAAACAACACCAGACCGGGTATCTGACGCCCCTCGGGATGGCGCTGCAGGTCGTGGTAGCCCTTGCTTCCGTCCACACGCACCAGCGTCGCGTAGTGGGGATGCCAGGCATTCCAGAGCAGCACCAGGAGCGCAAGCCCGATCGCGATCACGATGCCCTCGAGCACGCCCACAAAGGCCACCCCCAGGAAACTGATGACCGACAAGGCAAACTCCATGCGCCGGCGCTGGAACAGGGCGAGCATGCCCGCCACGTCGGCAAAGGACAGGCATGCAGCGATCACCACTGCGCCCAGCAAAGCGCTGGGCAAATCCTGGAGCAAGCGGG
>JAYVRP010000668.1:0-5024 GCA_043776215.1 Rhodoferax sp.
ATGGTGCCGCCCACGGTGCCCGGGCATTCGGTCTCGTTCACGCGGCCCAAGCGGGATATCGCACGGGCCAAGGCGCTGCTGGCCGAGGCAGGATATCCCAATGGCATCGACCTGCCCTACCTGTATGCCGGGACCTACTGGTGGATGGAGCCGGTATCGATCCAGCTGAAGAGCCAGCTCGCCGAAGCCGGCATCCGCCTCAACCTCAGTCGGATCCCCGATCCGGAGTTCGTGAATCGAGGGCTGATCCGCACCCGCGATATGCCCATGTTCCCGGGGGGCGACGCGACCTTCGTGCTGGACCCGGTGTTCACCTCCTGGATTTTCGCCTTCTCGCAGGGCGTAGCCAACCGGAGCGCCTACAAGAACCCCGGCGTCGACAAGCTCATCACCGATGCGCTCCTTGAAACCGACGACGCGAAGCGCTACGACCTCGTGAAGCGCGCCCAGAAAATGCATGCCGATGACAACGAGTGGGTGATGCTCTACTACCCGGGTATCCACCAGGCCATGAATACCTGTGTCAAAGGCTGGATCTGGTACCCGGATGACTGGCCGCGTTTCGCTGACCTGCGCTGCGAGCGCTAGGCAGGTGCCCAGGAGCGGGCCCCTGCGCCCGCCGGATGACAATCCCTGCAGGGGCCGGCGTACCCCGGTCCTTTGAAGCCCCGAGCCGCAGTACGCGCAGACCGGACCAGACCAGACCCCTGGACACCTTGACCATCCGCATGACCTCGACCCTCTTTCTGGTATTGCGCCGATCCGTGCTGTCGCTGCCGATCCTGCTGGGGGTCCTGCTGTTCACCTTCATGCTGGTGCGCGTGGGCAGCAATGACCCCGTCGGCATGTTGGCCGGGCCCACGGCCGGCGCCAAGGAAATCGATGCGATCCGCGCCGCCTACAAGCTCGACCAGCCAGTGCTGGTCCAATTCGTTGAATATGTGAAGCTCGTGTTCCAGGGCGACCTCGGTATGTCCTGGCTTTCCGGCAAACCGGTGCTGGGCGAACTGATCATGCGCCTGCCGGCCACACTGGAACTGGTTCTGCTGGGCAGCCTCGTGGGGGGGCTGGTGGGAGTGTGGGCGGGCATGCAATCGGCTTTGCATGCCAATCGCGGATTCGATCACTGGAGCCGATTCCTGTCGCTGCTGGGATTCGGCATGCCGACCATCTTCCTGGGTCTGGCCCTGATCTTCGTTTTCTTCTTCCTGCTGCAATGGGCCCCTCCGCCGATGGGCCGTATCGACCTGATGATCACCTCGCCCAAGGTGGTCACCGGCAGTTATCTGGTGGATGCGCTCATCGCCGGCGACCGAGCCGCGGCACTGTCGGCCGCTGGTCGCCTGGTGTTGCCTTGCCTGGTGGTCGCCATCGTGTTTGCAGCCCCCCTGATCAAGCAGACTCGCGCCATTGCGCTCGATGTCATGGCCAGTGATTACGTGCGTTACGCGCGCGCCGCCGGTCTGCCGAAAGCGATGGTGCGCCGCATGATCTGGCGCAATGCCAGCGTACCGGTGCTGACCTACGGCGCCACCGAGCTCACTGCGCTGTTCGGTGCCGCCTCGGTGCTCGAACTCATCTTCTCCTGGGGCGGCGTATCCCAGTTCGGCCTCACGGCCATCCTCAAGGGGGACTTTGCAGTCGTCCAGGGCTATGTGCTCCTGATGTCGCTGATCGCGATCGTGATTTTTGCCATCACCGATCTGCTGATCCTCCAACTGGAGCCGCGCGCGGCTGCGGGTGTCCGGTGAATTCACCCTCTGCCTCAGCCATGACCGATGCGCCCTCCGCTAGAGGGCAATTGCGGCGACGTATCTCCTCCATCGCCCGCTCCACCCCGACCGGGTCCGTGGGCCTTGCCATCATCGTTCTGTTCGCGCTGCTGGCGCTGCTTGCACCATGGATCACACCGTTCGACCCGGTGAAGCCATTCCCCACCTCGGTGCTGACTGGTCCCGGCACACAATTCCTGCTCGGCACCGACGCCAATGGCATGGATGTGTTTTCCCGCACCATTTATGGTGCGCGGTACGCATTTGGCATCGCTGTGCCTGTGCTGATTTTCGGGCTCGTGGTCGGCGTGCCGATCGGCCTCTACGCCGGTTACCGTGGCGGCTGGGTGGACGAGGTCACGCTGCGTGTCATGGACGCCATCCGCGTGTTCCCCTCCATCATCCTGGCGCTGGCCATCGTGTCGGCCACCGGTCAGTCGCTGGCCAATGTGGTGCTCGTGATCGGCATGCTGGATGTGCCGGTGTTCGCCCGGCTGGTTCGCGCCGAGGTGCTCGCATTGCGCGCGGGGGGTTTCGTGGAAGCGGCAGTGAACGCTGGCAATCCGACCTGGCGCATCCTGTTCGTGCACCTGCTGCCCAATTGCATCCGTGGCGCCATGGCCCAGATGCCGATCCGCATGGCATGGGCGGTGCGGGTGTCGGCCACGCTGGCTTTCATTGGCGTGGGCATCCAGGCGCCGACGCCGGAGTGGGGGGCGATGATCCGCCAGGGTGCCGACTACATGATCAGCGGGGAGTGGTGGGTGTCCATCGTGCCGGGCGTCGCGCTCGTGGCGCTGATCATCGGCTTCTCCATGTTCGGCGACGGACTCGAGGAGTTGCTCGACCCGCGGCGCCAGAAGGGCAGCCGGTGAGCGGCGCGCAAGGCCCCGGGACGCCGCTGCTGCGGGTGCATGACCTGCATGTGCACTTCGTCGCGCGTGATCGCTTCAACAGCGTCCGCACGGCGCGCGCACTCAACGGTGTGAGCCTGCAGATCAGCCGCGGCCAGATCTTCGGTCTGGTGGGTGAGACCGGTGCGGGCAAGTCACTCACGGCACATTCCGTGATGCGGTTGCTGCGCGAGCCGGCGCGCCTGGTCAAGGGATCGATCCGCTTCGACGACCAGGAGCTCACCCAACTGACCGAAGACGCCATGAACCGCCTGCGCGGCGACCGCATCGCCTTGGTGGTGCAGTCGCCCAAGACCTCGCTCGACCCGCTGACACGCGTCGGCGAGCAGATCGCCCGCATCCATCGCGTGCACCGCAAGGCGAGCGAGCCGCAGGCACGCGAAAAGGCCCTGCAGATGCTGCGCGCAGTCGGCATCCCGGACCCGGAGTCGCGCGCGCAGGCCTGGCCGCACGAACTCTCCGGTGGCATGGCGCAGCGGGTGCTTATTGCCATGGCCCTGGTCAACGATGCCCAACTCATCATCGCTGACGAACCCTCCACCGGCCTGGACGTGACAGTGCAGGCCCAGATCCTCGATCTGCTGCGCGAGACCGTGCGCACGCGTCAGATGGCCTCGCTGCTTATCACGCACGATCTGGGTGTGGTGGCCCAGTATTGCGATCAGGTCGGCGTCATGTTTGCGGGCTCGCTGGTCGAGGCCGGCCCGGTGGCCGAGGTCTTCACACGGCCACGCCATCCGTATACCCGTCACCTGCTCGACAGCTCCCCGGACCGCATCGTGCTGGGCCAATTGCAGAGCCGCGCCGGAACCGCGCCCGACCTCTACAACCTGCCGCCAGGTTGTCCTTACCAGCACCGCTGCGCGCGGGCGCAGGAGGTCTGCCGGGGCCCGCTGATGGACCTGCCCGAGGATGCACGCCATGGCGTGCGCTGCCACTTTCCGGAGGCAGCATGAACACGGCACAGGCTCCCGCCCTCGAATTGCAGGACATCGTCAAGCACTTCCCGGGTCCGCGCCGCGGCAGTGTGGTGCACGCGGTCAACAACGTCGCGTTGACCGTTCAGGCGGGCGAAACGGTCGCTCTGGTCGGTGAGTCCGGCTCGGGCAAGACCACGCTCGGGCGGCTTGCGCTGCGACTCGAACGCCCCACCTCGGGACGCATCGTGCTCGCCGGGCAGGACATCACGGCCCTCTCGCAAAGCCGCTTGCGCAGCCTGCGCCCGCATATGCAGATGGTGTTCCAGGACCCCTGGGCCACACTCAATCCGCGCATGCGCATCCGCACCATTCTTGAGGAGCCGCTCAAGCTGCATACCAGCGACAACGCCAGCCAGCGCCTGGAACGGATGCACGCCATGGCGAACCAGGTCCGTCTGGGCGGTCAACTGCTGGAGCGATTTCCTGCGCAGCTGTCAGGCGGGCAGCTGCAGCGGGTGGCGCTGGCCCGGGCGCTCATGACACAACCCAAGCTGGTAGTGCTCGACGAACCTACGAGTTCACTCGACTTGTCGGTACGCGCCGAGATCCTGGAGCTGCTCATCAGCCTGCGCGAGCAGAGCCAGGTGTCGTTCCTGTTCATCACGCATGACCTTGGTACCGTGCGTCTGATCGCCAGACGCATTGTGGTGCTGTATCTCGGTGCCGTGGTGGAGAGCGGCCCGACCGAGGAGATTTTTCAGTCGCCAGCCCACCCCTATACACGCGCCTTGTTCTCGGCCCAGTTGTCCACCGATGTCCGGCAGCGCCGCGAGCGTCAGATCCTGCAGGGCGAGATCCCCAGCCCGGTGGACCTTCCATCCGGCTGCACCTTTGCCGGTCGCTGCCCGATGGCCCAGCCGGCCTGCCAGACCCGGCGCCCGGTGCTGCAAGCACACCAGCACCGCCAGGTGGCCTGCCTGCGTCTGCCCGAGCTCGTGGCCGCCGGATGATTTGAACAAGATGCACGTGGTGTTGCAGCCGAACCAAGAACACGAAACGACTGGAAGTACCGACATGGCGACACCACAGGCTGACCCCGACCAAAGCACTCCCGCAGCGTTGACCCGGCAGATCGCCGACTACGCATGCGACATCGTCGGCCAGCGACCTACCGACAAGGCCCTTGCGGTCGTGCGTCTGGGCTTCACCGACGCGGCGGCCGTCACGCTGGCCGGACTGTCGGAGGACGTGACCCGCATCACGCGCCGCCTGGTGCGGGCCGAACCCGGGCAGCCGCGCTCGCGCCTGTGTTTCAGTGCTGAGCGCGCCAGCCCGGCGCAGGCCGCACTGCTGGGTGCCGTGGCGGCACATGCCATCGACTGGGACGACTACGCCTATTCCAACCACCCCAGCGCGGT
>JAYVRP010000669.1:0-1582 GCA_043776215.1 Rhodoferax sp.
ACCCAGATCAACACGCCGGCCCTGGAGGCACTGGCCCAGCGCAAGGGCGTATGCCAGGACTTCGCCCACATCATGATCGCCTGCTTGCGCTCGATGGGCGTGTCGGCCCGCTACGTGAGCGGGTACCTGCTGACGGAGCCGGTACCGGGCACGGAAAAGCTGCAGGGCAGCGACGCCTCGCATGCCTGGGTGTCTGTCTTGCTGCCCGACTTGCCGAAGGGTGACCGTTGGTGCGACTTCGACCCCACCAATGACCGCTGGGGCTGGGGTCTTCCCGGCGAGGACTACGTTTTGCTGGCGTTCGGCCGGGACTATGCCGACGTATCGCCGATCCGTGGTGTGATCCACGGGGGCGCCAACCACCGCCTGACCGTGGCAGTGACAGTGACCCTACTGGATGCGGCCATGCCCGAGGCACCGGCGCCTGGCCAGAATCCGGGCCAATGGCAAAGTCAAGTGCAAAGTCAAGTGCAAAGCCAGCCCGGGTCCTAGAATCCCTCTGCCCGCGCGCCATCTGCGCCACCCGCCCCGTTCTCCACCCCCACCCACACCACAAAGGCAAGCAGCCATGAACGTCTACGACAAGCTCACCGAACTCGACATCACCCTGCCCCCGGTGGCCATACCGGCAGCGGCCTACGTGCCCTTCGTGCAGACTGGCAACCTGGTGTTTCTCAGCGGCCATATCGCCAAGAAGGACGGCAAGGTCTGGGCCGGACAACTGGGCAAGAACATGAGCACCGAAGAAGGCAAGGCCGCCGCGCGCGCGGTGGCCATCGACCTGATGGGCACCCTGCATGTGGCCGTGGGTGATTTGAACCGTGTCAAACGGATCGTCAAACTGATGTCACTGGTGAACTCCACCGGCGACTTCACCGAGCAGCACCTGGTGACCAACGGCGCCAGCGAACTCATCGGGCAGGTCTTTGGTGACGCCGGTGCCCACGCCCGCAGTGCGTTTGGGGTGGCGCAGATTCCGATGGGGGCGTGTGTGGAGATCGAGATGATCGCGGAGTTTGTCTGACAGCCGTTCTGGCATCGTTTGTCGGGTCGGGGCTGAACCTGGGAGCCCGGGTGACCGTCAAAGCGCCCTGATCGCCTGCTCCGACACCCTGCGCAGCGCTTGCGCATCCACGTGCTGGGGTGCGATCTCGTGCAGCGGGACCAGCACAAACGCACGCTGGTTCATGCGCGGATGCGGAACAGTCAAAGCATCCGACCAGATCAACGCCGTGCCAAACAGAAGGATGTCCAGGTCGAGCGTGCGCGGCGCGTTGCGGTAGGGCCGGTCACGGCCCGCAGCGTGTTCGACCGCCTGCAACTGCCCTAACAACTCTGGCGCCGTCAGTGTACTTGCCACCTCCACCACGGCATTGATGTAGTCTGGCCCGCGGGAGTCCATGGGTGCCGTGCTGTAAAGCGAGGAGCGGCCGACAACCCGGGTTCCGGGCAACGCATCGAGGTCTTCCATGGCCTGGCGGACACTCGCTTGGGCATCCCCCAAATTGGCGCCCAACGCAACATACACGGTGACGGCATCGCGGTCCACGATGCGAGGGCCATCAATCGCCGGCAGGTGGCG
>JAYVRP010000670.1:0-1580 GCA_043776215.1 Rhodoferax sp.
GTGTTTTTCAGACCGGCAGCACGTCACGCCCGCCACCGCCACCACGCACCATGCGCAGACCAATGTCACCACCACACTTGCGCCCATTGAGCGATCACATCGCCGCGATCAACGATGTTCTCAACGCGGCCTCTGTGCTTGTGTGGGATTCGCGCACCATGATGCCCAGCGGCGGTGTGCAGACCCGGGGCCAGCAGATTGCCACGCTGACCGGGCTGGCGCTGGAGTTGCTGCTCAGCCCGCAAACGCACGACGCGCTGGACGCGGCAGAGGCCGCCATGGATGCGCGCGGGCCTGACGACACGGTGCAGCGCATGGTGTTGCAGGTGCGCCAGGCGATCGAGCACCACCGTCGCGTTCCGGTCGCGTTGACGCAGCGCCGCACCGAGTTGCGCAGCGTGGCGCAGGCCGCCTGGGTGCAGGCGCGCGAACACAATGACTTTTCCCTGTTTGCACCGCATCTTGAAAAGACCATGGCCCTGTCCCGGGAGTTCGCGGACTGCGTGGGGTGGAGCGACCACCCCTACGACGCCATGGTGGCGAGTTACGAGCCAGGTGAAACCGCCTCCAGCCTGCGCCGCCTTTTCTCCACCTTGCGTGCTGGCATCCTGCCGATCCTGGCGCAGGCACAGGAACGGCCACGCGCCCGGCGAGACTTCCTTTTCAGGGGTTATGCGGAAAGCGCACAAGCCGCCTATTGCCAGCAGCTGGCACGAAAACTCGGGTACGACATGGACCGGGGCCGGCTGGACAAGACTGTCCATCCCTTTGAAGTGTCTTTCACGCGCCAGGACGTACGCATCACGACACGTTACACGCCAAACTACCTGCCTGCATCGGTGTTTGGCACCGCGCATGAAACCGGTCACGCCTTGTACGAACAAGGTATTGACCCCGCCTACACCCGCAGCGTTTTCACCACCGATCTGATCGGCTTGTACGCCGTGGGCGGCACCAGTTTCGGTGCCCATGAGTCGCAATCGCGCCTCTGGGAGAACCACGTGGTGCGTAATCGCAACTTCTGGCAACTGCATTTCCACGAGTTGCAGCAGCACTTTCCCGAGCAGTTGCGAGACGTCGATGCCGATGGTTTCTATCAGGCGATCACGCACGCGGAACCCGGCCTGATCCGGGTGGAAGCAGACGAGTTGACCTACGATTTGCACGTCATGCTGCGCGTCGAGCTTGAATGCGCCTTGATGGATGGCACGCTCCAGGTGAAAGACCTTCCAGCGGTCTGGAACGAGACCCTCCAGCGCGACCTCGGCGTGGTGGTGCCCGACGACAGCCGGGGCGTGTTGCAGGATATCCACTGGTCGGTAGGGTATGTGGGCTCATTCCCCTCCTACACCATCGGCAACGTGATGGCCGCGCAGCTCATGGACCACCTGCAAACGGCAGACCCATCGCTGGTGTCCGCACTGGAACGCGGCGAGTACATGCAACTGGCCGACACGCTGCGCAGCCACGTGTGGCAACACGGGCGCCGCTACGGCCGCGACGAGTTGCTGAGCCGCTGCACCGGTCGCCCGCTGGACGTGGCGCCCTACCTTGCCTACCTGACCAGAAAATACGCCCAT
>JAYVRP010000671.1:0-5017 GCA_043776215.1 Rhodoferax sp.
CGCACTCTGCGGATCAAAACCCGGCCATCAAACGCCGGGTTTTCCTATTTTTGCGGCCGCGTGTCTGCGGCACACTGGCGGCATGGCAGAACCCCTCAAGAACCAGTTCGGCACCGATGTCCCCCAGGCCATCGCCTCCATGGTCAGCGCTGTCCACCCCGACTTCGCATCCAGGGCCTTCCTTCGTGACGCGCTCGAAGGTTACGACGCTCTGGAACTCATGCCACGGGGCCGGCGCGTCGCGCGCGCCCTGAAGGCCCATCTACCCGCCCACTACCCGGACGCGATCGGCATCCTGCTGGCATCACTCGCACAGCCCAGCGGACGTGAGGAGTCAGGCAGCATGGCGAGTTTCCTGTTCATGCCGCACTGCTTTTTCGTGGCCGAGTTCGGGCTCGACCATTTCGAGCCATCGATGCGGGCCCACTACGAACTCACACAACGCTTCACGGCCGAGTTCTCGATCCGTCCGTTCCTGGCGCACCACCCGCAGGCCACGCTGGAGAGGCTCCGGCAATGGGCACACGACCCCAATGCGCATGTGCGCCGCCTGGTGTCCGAAGGCACCCGCCCGCGCCTGCCCTGGGCGCCCCGCCTGCCGGCGTTCCAGACGGATCCAGCACCGGTGCTGGCATTGCTGGAGCTGCTGCGGGACGATCCTGCGCTGTACGTGCGCCGCTCGGTTGCCAACAACCTCAACGACATTGGCAAGGACCACCCGCAGGTGCTCGCCAATGTCGCGCGGCGCTGGATGGCGGACGCCACGCCCGAGCGTGCCTGGGTCGTGCGTCACGCGTTGCGCTGGGCCGTGAAGAAGGGCGCGCCGTGGGCGCTGGAGGTGCTCGGCTTTGGCGGCGCCGCCAAGGTCAGCATCGGGCAGGCGAGCATCATGCCGCCAAGGGTCCGCATCGGCGATAGCGTGACTATCTCCTTCAATATCCGGAACGCCGCGGCCCACAGGCAGGAAGTGCTGGTGGACCTCCAGGTGCACTACATCAAGTCGAACGGCTCCAGCAGCGCGAAGGTGTTCAAACTCAGAAAACTGGAGCTCGCAGCCGGGCAAAAGGCGCGTCTGCAAAAGACCCTCTTGCTCGCCGAGATGAGCACTCGCCGCCACTATCCGGGCCGGCACCGGGTCGAGTTGCTGGTGAATGGTCGGGCCATGCCGCTGGGCAGTTTCGACCTGTTGCCGGGCGGCGACGCTTAGATCTTGAATGCCTCCAGCGACTCGGGTGCGAACAACTCGCGCGGCTCCAGCAGGCGCTTCGACAAACCCTGCTCGAAGTGGTAACGCAAGAAGGTGCGCAGCGTGGCCTCGTTCTTCTCGAAGCCATAGGGCCAGAAGTCATCCCCCATCTCGCGTTTCACCTGCTCCACATGCGCGGTCAGCCAGGGCAGCATGGTCTTGAGCGCCGCGGTCTCGTACAGGTCCGCGTAACTGCGCCGCTGCGACTCCCACATCGCTTTCATCATGGATTGCGCAATCCAGCGATGGGCCTCGTACACATCGCGCCGCATGGCGACGGTGTGCATGATGGGGAAGATACCGGTCTCCTTGAAGTAGTTGCGCTCGACCTGCTCGTAGTCTTCGAACAGACGCTTCACGCGAGCGCCACCGCGCAGAAAACTCGACGGCATGCGCGCGGTGTACAAGGCGTCGATCTCGCCGTCGAGCAGCATCTGCGACAAGGTCTGCTCCGGGCCGATGCTCTGCACATGGATGTTGGGCGGCAAGTCCAGTCTGATCTTTTCAGATCGCCCCGGCTCCTCTTCGCCACCGGTGAAATACGTGACGCTGTCCACCGGCACCCCGTAATGGTCGGACAGGATGCCGCGGATCCAGACCGGTGCGGTCATCTGGTACTCGGGGTTGCCTACGCGTTTGCCGATCAGATCGCGGGCCTCGCGGATGCCGGAGGCGGCGTTCACGTAGATGCAGGAGTGGCGGAAGAAACGCGACGGAAACACCGGTATCGCCACGAACGGCCGGGCCGGGTTGTGCATGGACACCGAATACGACGACAGCGACATCTCGGCCAGGTCGAACTCCTTGTGCCGCACCATGCGAAAGAAGGTTTCCTCGACCGGCATGTTGAGGTAGTTCAGGTCGATGCCATCGGGCGCGACGCTGCCGTCCATCAATGCGCGGGTGCGGTCGTAGTTCCAGCAGCCAAAGGTGAGCGGGAGTTTGGACATCGGTGCGGGCCAGCCTATTCGGGCTTGATGCCGGCAGCGGCCACCGCCTTCGCCAGACGTTCGTTTTCGGCCAGGATCGCCCGGTTGTAATCGGCCGGACTGCTGCTCAGCGGGTCGATACCCGCATTGCTGAAGGTCTGCACCAGGGCGGGACTTTTGGAGGCCGCCGTCATCTCGGCATTGATGCGTTCGATCGCGCCTGCTGGTGTCCCGGCGGCCGCCAGCACACCGACGATGGGAGCGAAGTCGAACCCCGGAATGATTTCGGCGATCAGCGGAATATTGGGTTCCTGAGTGGAGCGCTGGGCCGCATTGGAGGCAATCAGCTTGACCTGGCCGGTCTTGACGAAACCTGCCAATGAAGGCAGCGCAGAAAAGAGCACATCCACCTGGCCACCGATCAGGGCTGGCACCGCTTGCCCCGTGCCCTTGAACGGCACGTGCGTGAGCTCCAGACCGAGTGAGGCCTTGATCGCCTCCATGGTCAGGTGGTGGGTGCTGCCAACACCGGAAGAGCCGTAATTCAGCGTGCCGGGCCGGGCCTTGGCCAGCGCGATGAACTCCTGCAGCGTGTTGGCGGGCACCTTCGGATTGAGCGCGAGATACAGCGCGGCGCGCGCCGCCAGAGACACCGGAACGAAGTCGCGTTTGTAGTCATACCCGAGGTTGCGGTAGACCGCCGGATTGATCGAGAACATGGAGCCATCGGTCACCAGAAACGTATACCCGTCCTTGGGTGCGGCGGCCAGCGCCTGCGCCGCGACCACACCGTTGGCGCCAGGCCGGTTGTCGATCACCACCGATTGCCCCAGACGCTCGGTGAGTTGCTGCGCATACACGCGCGCCACGGTGTCCGGGAAGCCGCCGGCCGCATAAGGCACGATGAACTTGATCGATTTGTTCGGGTAGCCAGTTTGCGCGACGCTCAGGGTGGGCAGGTACAACGCGGCGCTTGCCACCGCGACAGCGGCCCGCAACAAATGGCGACGTGGGTTCACGGGATGTCTCCTTGGGATTTGGAATGCCTTGATTCTGGATCAAAGTCAGAAAGTGCCCAGCACCATTCAGGTGCCTGCCGGCACGGAGTAGGAGGGTTCGAGGGCCGGGCCTGCTGCGTCCCGGACGGTCCGCGCCTCGAACTTGCGCCAGTCGGTGGCCTTCGGCACGATGGCCTGAAACGCACACACCTCGGGCGGAATGCGGGACTCGCCTGTGCCGATGGCCGGTGCGCCCGACGCGAAGGCACGCACCGCGTCGATCATCTGGCGGCGGAACTCGACGATGGCCAGGTCGCTCGCGCCGAGCCGATCCCGGGTGCGGTCAGCGATGGGGCCCATGGTGAGCCACATGGCGACGTCCTGGTTCGGGAACCCGGTAATGCCGGTGAAGTTGCCGGCTTTCATGGCGGCGCGGTCCTGCCAGAAATGGTTGTCGCGGTTGCGCAGCGGCCGGTACTTGTCGTCCAGGTCCACGCCGAGCTCCTGCCCGAGGAACTTGCGCCACGTGGGAGTGTCCGGTGTCTGGTCCGGGCTGCCCCAGGCGATGAAGTAGAAAGCCGTGTGTGTGTCGTCCATGGGCACGTTGATGTTGGCAACGTTGTACTGGTTGTTGGGCGGGATCAATGCGGTCGCGGGTGCAACGAATACCGTGGTACGCACGTAATCGTTGACGGCCGCTTGACTGATCGGCCGGCGGATGGCGGCATAACGGAACCCGTATGGCGCACGCTCCACCTGCATGCGCGGCGCCTTGTCGGTGGAGGGACGAAGCCAGTTGCTAGCCGTGGCCTTTGCCGTGTCCACGCGCGCCGGCACCATGTCGGAGGAATGCAGGCTGGAACTGTGCGCCGAATCGATCGCGCCCTCGAGGATCTGGGCCCAGTTGCAGGGCAGAACCACCTTGGCAATCGTCACACGCGCGTCCGCCTTCGGGGCCCAGGGCGGCGGCGCGAAGTCGGGTTGGGTGGCCGGCGGCCCCATATAGGCCCATACGAAACCGCCCCACTCCCGCACCGGGTAGGCGAGGTGCTTGACCTTCTGGACCATGCCGCTGGATGCCGGCTCGGACACCATTTCAAGCACCTGGCCGTGGACGTCCATCTTCCAGCCATGGTAGAGGCAGCGCAGCCCGCCGTTCTCGTTGCGACCCAACACCAGCGAAGCGCGCCGGTGCGGGCAGTATTCGTCCATCACGCCCACCTGGCCGCCGGTGTCGCGAAACACCACCAGATCTTCACCAAACACACGTGCCTGAACAGGAGTGCCATCGGGCTCGGCCACTTCCTCGATCAGGCACACCGGCGTCCAGTGGCGGCGCATCAACTGCCCCATCGGGGCCTGCCCCTGGACAAGGCATAGCAGGTCGTTGTCTTCCTTTGTCAACACGGGTGGCTCCTCGGCGTCTGATGTACATCAGGAAACTTGCAGATTTTTTCTTAGGGGACTAAGATAATCGAGGCCCGTCCGCCGTGTCAAGCGTTTTCCGGTACGGCGCACTTTTGGAGGAATCTGCTTGAGCGCCACCGCCCCATTGCTGCAATCCGTCGTGGAACCGACCTTCTTCGAGGTGCGCGTGACGCGCAAGGCCTGGCTGGCGCGGGACATCATGGGCTTCGACCTGCGCCATCCGCAAGGGGCTGCTTTGCCGGCCTTTAGCGCGGGCGCGCACCTCACCGTGCAGATTCCCGGGGGGGGCCGGCGCAACTATTCCTTGTGCAACCACCCGGCCGATGCCAGCCTCTACCAGATCGCCGTCAAGCGTGACGCGCGCGGCCGCGGTGGCTCCATGCGCATGGTGGATGAGGTGCATGAGGGAGATCTCC
>JAYVRP010000672.1:0-5014 GCA_043776215.1 Rhodoferax sp.
GACGGTGTGCGCTGGGTGGTTCTGCGCGACTACCAGCAGCAACGCATCTGCACCCTGCTCGACCCCACGAAGGATCCACTCGGAAAAGGTTTTCACATCATCCAGGGGATGATCGCGATCGGGTCGGGAGGCGTTTGGGGCAAGGGCTTCATGCAGGGAACTCAGACCCACCTGGAATTCATTCCCGAACGCACCACCGACTTCATCTTTGCCGCATTCGGCGAGGAGTTCGGGTTACTGGGCAACCTGGCGCTGATTGCCGCCTTCCTGTTTCTGGTGCTGCGCGCCTTGACGATCGCACTGGAGGCCCCCACGGTGTTTTCACGCTTGCTGGCCGGCGCGCTGGCCATGATTTTCTTCTCTTACGCGTTTGTCAATATGGGCATGGTCAGTGGCATCTTGCCGGTGGTGGGGGTGCCCCTGCCGTTCATCAGTTACGGCGGCACCGCCATGGTGACCCTCGGCCTGGCGCTGGGCATGCTGATGTCCATCGCCAAGTCCAAACGGCTGGTGCAATCATGAAAGCGCCCTTTGCGGTAGCCATCGTCGGTGTCGGCAACATGGGGGCGGCAATGGCGCACAACCTCCTGCACAGGGGCTGGCCGGTGCACCTGCACGACCTGGTCATGGCCAGGAGCCGGGCGCTGGAAAGTGCCGGCGCCGTGGTGCACACCCACGCGGCAGAGGCGGCTGCCGCAGCCCATGCCACCATTGTGTGTGTGGTGGACGCAGCGCAGACACGCAGCGTGTTGTTCGGTGAAGGCGGTGTGGCCAACGCCATGCGGCTCGGGCAAGGCGTGTTGTTGTGCCCGACCATAGAACCCGCCGAGGTGGAAGATATCGCGCAAAGCCTGCGCCCGTTCGGAGTGTTTTGCATCGATGCCCCGATGTCGGGCGGCCCGACGCGCGCGCGTGATGGCAGCATGAGCCTGATGGTGGCCTGTGAAAACATGGTGTTCGAACGCCACCGCACCTTGATCGACACACTCTCCTCAAGGGTGTTTCGCATCAGCGAACACGCCGGTGATGGCGCACGCACCAAACTCGTGAACAATCTGGCGGCGGGCATCAACCTGGTGGGCGCGGCCGAAGTCCTGGCCATGGCCCGACACATGGGGCTGGACCCCGAGCAAACGCTCGATGTGATCGAGCAGTCCAGCGGGCAGAGCTGGATCGGCTCGGAGCGGATGCGCCGGGCGCTCGCCGGCGACTACACACCCCGGGCGCACATGACTCTGCTTGCCAAGGACACGCGGCTCGCCGTGCAGGCGGCACAGGAGGCGGGTTTCCACGGGCCGCTGGGCACGGCGGCGCGCGACGTCTTCGCGGCTGCCTGTGACGCAGGAATGTCTGACCTCGATGACGCCGCACTGTTGAAATGGCTCACGCAAACCCGGTGAATCAAGCGCGGCCTAAAATAGCCCATGATTTCTCGTGAACCCACCATCGAACGCCTCGCCATTGCCAAAGCCTTGCTGCTGACGCCTTTTGGCCTGAACGAATCCCATCTGTCGCGCGCCCTGGCGGAGATCAAGGCCCACAAGGTCGATGAAGCCGACCTCTATTTCCAGTACACACGCAGCGAAGGCTGGAGCCTCGAGGAGGGAATCGTCAAGACCGGTTCATTCAGTATTGACCAGGGCGTGGGGGTGCGGGCCGTCAGCGGCGAAAAGACGGCCTTCGCCTACTCGGACGACATCTCGAACGCCTCTTTGCTCGACGCGGCGCGAACGGTGCGCACCATTTCGTCGGCATCCACGGGGGCCAAAACCAAAGTTCCCACCAGAAAAATCGCCAGCACACGCTCCCTGTACCCGGATCTGGACCCCATCTCCACACTCGACAGCACCACCAAGGTGGAACTGCTCGGCAAGGTCGAAAAGCTGGCCCGTGCGCGTGATCCCCGCGTGGTGCAGGTCATGGCCGGGCTGGCGAGCGAATACGACGTGGTGCTGGTGGCACGTGCCGATGGCACCATGGCGGCCGATGTACGGCCTCTGGTCCGGCTCAGCGTCACGGTGATCGCCGAGCAAAAAGGTCGGCGCGAGGTCGGCAACGCGGGTGGCGGTGGACGTTTCGGCCTGGCCTACTTCGACGACGCGATGATCACCAAGTACGTGGACGAAGCGGTCAAGGCCGCGCTGACCAACCTGGAATCCCGGCCCGCGCCCGCCGGAGAAATGACCGTGGTCCTGGGCCCGGGCTGGCCCGGCATTCTGCTGCACGAGGCCATCGGGCATGGGCTGGAAGGCGATTTCAACCGCAAGGGTTCGAGTGCCTTCAGTGGCCGGATTGGCGAGCGGGTGGCCGCCAAGGGTGTGACCGTGCTGGACGACGGTACGCTCAGCGACCGGCGTGGCTCTCTGAACGTGGACGACGAAGGCAATGCCAGCCAGTGCAACGTGTTGATCGAGGATGGCATCTTGAAAGGCTACATCCAGGATGCGATGAACGCCCGCCTGACGGGTGTCCAATCCACCGGCAATGGCCGCCGCGAGAGTTACGCCCATGTGCCGATGCCACGCATGACCAACACCTACATGCTGGCTGGTGACAAGGCACCCCAGGAAATCGTGGCCAGCATCCAGCGCGGCCTCTATGCCACCAACTTCGGCGGCGGGCAGGTCGACATCACCTCCGGCAAGTTCGTGTTCTCTGCCAGTGAAGCCTACTGGGTGGAAAACGGCAAGGTGCTGTACCCCGTGAAAGGCGCGACGATTGTCGGCAACGGGCCGGACGCCTTGACCCGCGTGACCATGATCGGCAACGACATGAAACTCGACAGCGGTGTCGGCACCTGCGGCAAGGAAGGCCAGAGTGTCCCGGTCGGTGTGGGGCAACCGACACTGCGTATCGATGGCCTGACGGTCGGTGGCACGGCGTGAGCCGGTAGGTGCTGCAATTTTTCATGCTAAAGTCATTTGCATGACAGTCGTGTGTTTCTTCTTTGGCAGCTTTTGGTTCTCATGCGCCGTCGGCGGAAGAGAAAACTAGACGCACCACCAGGTCGCACCAGATTTCTTCAAAACCGCCGGCAACCCCGGCGGTTTTTTGTTTTTCGCGCTTCCACTTTCTTGACAGGAAAACCTCCATGACCACGCACAACACACCGCACCAGACGGCTGCCCCGGACGACCGCCAGGCGGCCGACTGGCGGCGCGACAACTCGATGAGCGACCGCA
Source organism: Rhodoferax sp. (assembly GCA_043776215.1). Classification (GTDB taxonomy): domain Bacteria; phylum Pseudomonadota; class Gammaproteobacteria; order Burkholderiales; family Burkholderiaceae_C; genus CAISIP01. The sequence continues at coordinate 3,183 of JAYVRP010000672.1, forward strand.
CCAGCCAGACCGACGACGAACGCATCAAGGCCATCAACGTGTTGCCTCCGCCCGACCATTTGATCCGCTTCTTCCCCATCCGCGGCACGCCGGTGGAAAAGCTGATCACCACCACCCGCCGCAATATCCACGACATCATGGCGGGCACCGACTCCCGGCTGTTGCTGGTAATCGGCCCCTGCTCCATCCATGACCCCGTCGCCGCGCTTGAATATGCACGCAAGCTGCGCGAGCAGCGCGAGAAGTACCGCGACACATTGGAGATCGTGATGCGGGTTTATTTCGAGAAGCCCCGCACCACGGTGGGATGGAAAGGCCTGATCAATGACCCCTACCTGGACGAGACATTTCGCATTGACGAGGGCCTGCGTATTGCGCGGCAGTTGCTGATCGAGATCAACCGCTTGGGCCTGCCGGCCGGCAGCGAGTTCCTCGACGTGATCTCTCCGCAGTACCTGGGCGACTTGATCTCCTGGGGCGCCATCGGGGCGCGCACGACCGAGAGCCAGGTTCACCGGGAGCTGGCCTCCGGACTGTCTGCACCGATCGGGTTCAAGAACGGCACCGATGGCAACATCAAGATCGCCACCGACGCGATCCAGGCCGCGGCGGGTGGTCACCACTTCCTGTCGGTCCACAAGAGTGGCCAGGTCGCGATCGTGCAGACCAACGGCAACAGCCAGTGCCACGTGATCCTGCGTGGCGGAAAGTCACCCAACTACGATGCGGCCAGCGTGGCCGCCGCCTGCAAGGAGCTCACCGCAGCCAAACTGCCGGCCACACTGATGGTGGACTGCAGCCACGCCAACAGCAGCAAGCAGCACGAAAAACAGCTCGACGTGGCGCGCAGTGTGGCGCAGCAGGTCGCGGCTGGCTCGACCAGCGTGTTCGGCGTGATGGTGGAGAGCCATCTGCAAGCGGGTGCGCAAAAATTCACCCCCGGCAAAGACGACGCTTCGACGCTGGAATACGGTAAGAGCATCACCGACGCCTGCCTGGGCTGGAGCCACTCCCTGGAGTTGCTCGACGTCTTGTCGCAAGCCGTTTCGGCGCGCCGCAAACACTGAGCCCCTGGCGCCGCCACGCGCGGCAAACGCCCACAGATGTCAGACCGATGCCGTCGTCTCGGTCACAGGCTGGCGTGCGCGCAAGGCCGTCAGCAGCTTCTGGTGGACACCGCCAAAACCGCCATTGCTCATGCACAGGATATGGTCCCCGGGGCGGGCAACGGTGGCGACCTGCCGAACCAGATCGTCGATGCTGCTGGCCAGCCGGGCCCGCAGGCCCAGCGGCGCCAAGGCATCACCGGCGTCCCACCCAAGGCCGGTGGTATGGCAGAAGGAAAGATCCACCTGCTCCAGGCTCCACGGCAGCTGCGCCTTCATCGCGCCCAGCTTCATGGTGTTGGTGCGGGGCTCGAACAGGGCAAGGATACGTGCCTGCCGCCCGACCTTGCGCCGCAAACCGTCCACCGTAGTACGAATGGCTGTCGGGTGATGGGCAAAATCGTCATAGACGGTGACCAGCGCACTGTGTGAGCCGTCCGACTCCGGTAATACCGCAGTCCCGCACACCTCCATGCGCCGGCGCACGTTGCGAAACTGGTCCAATGCCCGCGTCGCCACTGCGGGTGCCACACCCACGTGCTCCGCCGCCGCGATGGCTGCGAGCGCGTTGAGCTGGTTGTGCACACCTGTCAATTCCCATTCGACCGTGCCGACCACCTGCCCCTGCAACAACACATCGAAATGGTGGGGTTCACCCACTGCCGTGTAGTCACTGACTGCAGCGCCGAAACTGCGCACTTCGCTCCAGCAGCCAGCGTGCAACAC
>JAYVRP010000673.1:0-1578 GCA_043776215.1 Rhodoferax sp.
TGCCCGCGCTGCGGCGCGCGGAGCGGCAGGATATTCGAACAGTGGACGCGGCTTGCACGGTTGACAGTCTATGCGTGGGAGCGGCTTGGCGACTTTCCGCATGCTCTGGAGCGGCGACTGCACCATGATTCTGTTACCGGTAAGCCGCCGCTTTTGGGCGGCCATGTGGCAAGGCCAGAAGCCCTAGCACCCGGCCGATTGCATCTACAGGCGAACAATGTAAATTTGCTCACGGCGGGCGGGCAGTCACGGGATTTCGGTGTTCTCCGGCCGGCAGCGCTGCTAGACTGCGCTGCACCGTTCACACCTACCTGGAGCACCCATGGCCCTATTCGACTTCATCAAGACCGCTGGCGAAAAACTCTTCCATCACAAGGACACCGAGTCCGCCGCCAGCGAGTTGGCGGCCGCACCCGATGACGTGGCGGTCAAGGAACGCGTCGAGGCACTCAACCGCCAGGCCGGCGATGCCATCGAGGCCTATATCAAGACGCAGAACCTGCCGGTCACCAGCCTGCTTGTGACCTTCGATGGGGGCAGCGGGGTTGCTGCGGTGTTCGGTGTTGCGGGCGACCAGGCCAGCAAGGAAAAGATCCTGCTGTGCTGCGGCAACGTGACCGGCGTATCTCAGGTGGACGACAAGATGTCGGTCGAGGTCAGCGAACCGGAATCGACCTTCTACACCGTGGTGTCGGGCGACAATCTGTCGAAGATTTCCAAGCAGCACTACGACACCCCCAACAAATACATGGTGATCTTCGAGGCCAACAAACCGATGCTCGGCCATCCGGACAAGATCTACCCGGGCCAGGTGCTGCGGATTCCGGCGCTGTAACGCTGCACAACCAACCGGGAGCACACCGTGGGAATCATCTGGACTATTTTGTTGGGCCTTGTGGTGGGAATACTTGCCAAGATGCTGCATCCTGGCAAGGAGAACATGGGTTTCATCCTGACTGCCGTGCTGGGCATCGTCGGCTCCTTGTGTGCCGGCTTGATCGGTCAGTTCCTGGGCTGGTACAAGGCCGGCGAAGGTGCCGGTTTCATCGCCTCGGTCGTGGTGTCGGTGCTGCTGCTGGTGGTGTACGGCAAGATTCGCGGCGCCTCCGGGTCGGGTACCGATACCACGCGGACCTGACCCTGAAGCCGGGCCACGGAACCCGCTGCGGTGCCGGTCACGGATGGCGCCGGTCGCCCCGTTCGGCCATCTTCTCACCCAGGCGCACCGACGCGCCGGGACTCCAGCGCGCGTTGAAGGTGGTCTTGCCTTGCGGAAACAGCATCACCACCGTGGATCCGAGCAGGAACCGCCCCATTTCCTGGCCTGGCAGAAAATCCACCGGTTTCTCTTCGTAGTGCCAGTCACGCACCTTGCGTGAGCGCGGCGGGTTGACGACGCCGTGCCACACGGTGGCCATGCTGCCGACAATCGTGGCCCCCACCAGCACCAGCACGAACGGACCTCGCGCCGACTCAAAAACACAGACCACCCGCTCGTTGCGCGCAAACAGCCCGGGCACACCCCGCGCGGTGGTCGGATTGACCGAGAACAGGTCGCCCGGAACATGCAGCATGCGC
>JAYVRP010000674.1:0-5010 GCA_043776215.1 Rhodoferax sp.
ACAGGCGTCCAGGTAGACCAGCTGGTCGATCATCTCCAGCGTCAGCACCGCCGGGTCGGGCGCCACGGCCCGCACCTCCTGTTGCGCGCGCTGCAGGGCGCTAGGGTTGTCGTGCAGCAGGTGCAGCATCCAGGCCAGTGTGTTGGCCGTGGTGTCTTCCCCGGCCAGCAACATCGTGAGCACGTTGCCCACCACCTGCTCGTCGCCCAGGCCGCTGCCGGGTGCGTCGGCCGCCAGCACCATGGCCTCCAGCAAGTTGCGCGGCTGTGCACGCAAGGCCGGGTCGTCCTGCAACCGGGCGCGCGCCTCGGCCACGTACCCGTGGATGGTGGACCGGATCACCGCGACACTGCGCGCGAGTTCCCGGTCCGCCGGCAAGCGGATGAAGCGCCAATACGGAACCAGCGAAAACGCGCGCCGGAAGACTGCTGGCAGCACCTTGTCGAGGTGGCGCTGGATCACGTCCTCGCCCGCCTCGAGGGTGTTGATGTCCTTGCCAAAGGCCAGCCCGGCAATCGCGTCCACGGTGAAACGCATCAGGTCGGACTGCAGGTTGATCGTCTCGCGCGCTCGGGCGGCCTTTTGCCAGCGTGAGCGCAGGCGCAAGGCAACCTTGACCAGCGACGGGAAGTAGGCGCGCACGTGGCCGGGTGCGAAACTTGCCATCACCATACGCCGCTGGCGCTCCCAGTCCTCGCCTTCGGCACTGAACACGCCGGCGGGCAAACCCATCTCGGCGCCGATGGCCCGGCTCAAGGGGCTGCGCTGGAAACCATCGGGCCGGTCGCGCAGCACCTCTGCCATGCGTTCATGGTCGGCAATCACGAGCAACCGGCTGCGGCCGAATCGCACGCGAAACAGCGGCCCGTAGGTCTGCGCCCAGCGTTCCACGTCCTGGTGCACACGTTGTGGCCGCACCTGGAACGCGTTGCCGAACACGGGCCAGCCCGGCGGACCGGGAAGGTCCTTGATCTGGCGCAGGGTGACGCTGTTCATGCGGCGTATTGTGCGTGGTCGGCCGGCACCCCGGCGGCAACACGCGCGACAGCCCGGGCGGCGGTTTTCCTTGGCGCACTCCTATACTTTGCAGTTCCCTCCCTCCTCTACAAGGTTTCCTCCCATGGTTCAGCACCTCAAGTTCTATATCGACGGCCAGTGGGTCGACCCGGTCACCCCCAAGACACGCGCGGTCATCAACCCGGCCAACGAACAAGCCCTGTGTGACATTGCGCTGGGTTCCGCTGCCGATGTGGACAAGGCGGTTGCCGCGGCGCGCGCCGCGTTTGTGTCTTTCTCGCAGACCACGCGTGAAGAGCGTGTGGCACTGTTGACCCGCATCGCCGAGGTCTACAAGACCCGCGCCAAGGACCTGGGCGCCGCCATCTCCGACGAAATGGGCGCCCCGCTGGGATTCGCCGAAAAATTCCAGGTCGGCGCCGGACTCGGCCACATCCTGTCCACGCTGGACGTGCTCAAGACCTACGCGTTCGAAGAACCCATGGGCTCCGCGCTGGTGGTGCGTGAAGCGATTGGTGTGGTGGGCATGATCACGCCGTGGAACTGGCCCATGAACCAGATGACCTGCAAGGTGGCGCCGGCGCTCGCAGCGGGCTGCACGATGGTGCTCAAGCCGTCCGAATTCACGCCCACCTCGGCGCTGATCTTTGCCGAGATCCTGCACGAAGCCGGTGTGCCCAAGGGCGTGTTCAACCTCCTCAACGGGCTGGGGCCCGACGTCGGTGCGGCCATGAGTGCCCACCCGGGCATCGACATGATGTCCTTCACCGGTTCCACGCGCGCCGGTATCGACGTGGCGCAGAAGGCCGCCACCACGGTCAAACGCGTGAGCCAGGAGCTGGGCGGCAAATCACCCAACATCATTCTGGAAGGTGCTGATTTCCCCAAGGCGGTGGCAGCCGGTGTGGGCAGCGTGTTCATGAACTCCGGGCAGTCGTGTAATGCACCCACGCGCATGCTGGTGCCGCAGTCCCGCATGGACGAGGTGATCGCCATTGCCAAGGCGGTGGCCGACAAGACCCGGGCCGGCGATCCGCGCGCCGCGGACACCACGATCGGCCCGGTGGTCAATGAAACCCAGTGGGGCAAGATCCAGGCGCTCATCCACCAAGGCGTGGCCGAAGGCGCCACGCTGGTGGCCGGTGGCCCCGGGCGGCCCGACGGCCGGGACAAGGGCTTTTATGTGCGCCCCACGGTTTTTGCCAACTGCAACAACACGATGGCGATTGCTCGCGAAGAAGTCTTCGGCCCGGTGCTGACGATCCTGGGTTACCAGGACGAGGACGAGGCCATACGCATCGCCAATGACACGCCCTACGGCCTGGCCGGGTATGTGTCGGGGGGCTCGGTCGAACACGCAGGTGCCGTGGCGCGCAAGATCCGGGCCGGCAATGTCAACCTCAACGGTGTGCCCAACGAGCGCACCGCACCCTTTGGCGGCTACAAACAGTCCGGCAACGGCCGTGAATGGGGCCGCTTCGGGTTTGAGGAATATCTGGAGGTGAAGGCGATTGCGGGGTTTGCGCCCAAGGCATAACCGGCTGCCGGCAAGCTATGAGGCGTCGCCGGCATCCTCGAACCACTTGTTCTCATCGTAGAACGGGCCCGGCTTTTCGAGCAGTGCTTCGTACTTGCAGATGACCGGCTCAGGGCCCAGCGGCGTCGAGATGCCCCCCCGAAATGCCCACTCGCCGCGTTCGCTGGTGTCGGCGCGCACATAACTCTGGATCGCGAAGGCGCGGTCCTTGCCCGACGTATTGCCGCTCGATCCATGCACGGTCAGCAGGCCCCACAGCGCCAGGTCACCGGGTTCGAGTTCGAGGTCGACCCTGGTGCCGAGATCGAGCCCGGCGTTGACCAGCTCTTCCTCGTGCGTGACACCTTTCATGATGGTTCCGCTGCCATCGTCCGACAGGCCCAGATAACCCAGCGTGTGGCTGTCCGGAAACACCTGCAGGCAACCGTTCTCCCTCGTCGCGGCATCGATCGCCAGCCCGGTGTTGATGTACGACGTCGTCAGATCGCGGTAGACGTCCCGGCGATCACGAAAGCGCAAGTCCTGGTGAAAGCGGTAACCGGTGCGCCGGGACACCCCCGGCGGCTTCCAGTGAATCTGCTGCGCGACCTGCTTGATGTCACGCCCCAGCAGGGGCTCCATCACGGCGAGCACCCGCGGGTCGCGCCGCATTTTCTCGAAGAACGGGCTGATCCAGGCGTACCAATGCGCCTGGAGCAGGGCCCGTTTTCCCGCGTAGGACTCCGGCAGGATCTCGAACAGCAGGTTCTTGTGGCGCCAGGTGGCGTGGTGCTTGAGACCCTCGGCATAGATGCGCTGCGACTCCTGCTGCGCCAGTCGCATCTCGTCTTTGGAAAACACCCCGCGCACCACGGCGTAACCATGGTCCTGGTAGTGCCGCACGTAGTCGCGGCTCTCGACGGGAAGGACAGCGCTCATCAACGTCTCCTCGCGGGTCTGCCGTCAGGAACGGGCCGGCTCCTTGAGCACCGCCGGGTCGAACGGCTTGCGGCTGAACACTTCGCGCAGCAGGGGCTCGAAATGCTGCAAGGTGTGCGTCGGGTAGGCCGGGTCGAAAGCCGACTGGTCGTAACGCTCGCAAAAACGCCAGCAGGCGTCGTACCAGGGATGGTCTTTGTAGGCCAGGTAAGCGTTGGGGTCGCGCCCATAGTGGTGTGCGTAATACTTCATCTGGAACAAACCGTGCATCTCGATGATCCAGGTCACCTCGGCACGCACGTACGGCCGCACGATGGCTGCTGCCAGTTGCGAGTGGTTCTCCGGCGCCAGTTCGTCCCCGAGGTCGTGCACCAATGCGGCCACGATGGTCTCGATGTCCGCACCGTCGGCTTCCGCGCGGGTGGCGCTTTGCAGGGAATGCGCCAGCCGGCTGACCTGGTAGCCCTGGATCGAATCACCAAGCCGCTCGAGCGCCACAAGCAAGCGATCAGGCAAGGCGCGAATGTAGTCGTTTTCCAGCACGTGCAGGATTTGGTAGTCCTGTGCCGTGCCGTCCTTCATCTGGACAAAATCAACGGTCTTCATCACAAAGCTCCGGCTCAGGGTTGGTGGTGGCGTTAGTGGCGATGGTGGACAGGCGGCTCTGAAGCAAACGGTAAAGGCTGCGTGGGCCGTCCCGGTCAATATAGCAGCCCTGCAACTGGCGGTGCCCCTCGGACGGGTCGAACGACGTGCGCCCGTGCAGGACGCGGTTGTTGTCGAACATCATCAGCTGGCCCGGATCGAGCTTGAAACGCAGCTCGTAGGCCGGGTCTTCGAACAGCATGCCCATGCGCTTGCGGGCACGGTGGTAGGTGCGCGTGTCGGCGTCCGGCATCAGCGGAATGTCGTCCAGGCGCGGGCTGTAATGCACACCGATCATCTGCCCGCTGCCATCGAGTTCGATCATGGGCTTGACGGCCACATGCCAGGCGGTGGCGTCCCGGTATTCGAAACGCACCGGCACGCGGCTCAGCAAGGCAAAACCCTCCGGGTCCTCGCGCATGAGCTCCTCGGCCACCGCCAGGCTGTCCACCAGTGTCGAGAGCCCGCCGGTGGTTTCATTCTGCAGGCAATGCAGCAACTGCAGGCCCGGCACCGGCGTGCGGTAGGGGTTGTCGGTATGAGGCCCGAGTGCCACCGGCCGGTAGGCCAGATCGTTGGATGCGGGGCGCGAATAGACTTCGAAGAACAAACCGAAGTTGGTTTCACGCACGTACCCGAAGTGCCGCGCGATGTCGAGAATGGCCTTCGGGTCGGTCGGCGCGCCATGGATCAGCAGGAAACCACGCTCGATCAGGTCGCGCGTCGCACGCAGCATGTGATGGTCGTCACGGGCCAGCTCCGGCCACTGGTGAACCGGCAGCGGCAAGAGGTTCGCGCGCCACGGGCGGGCGGGCGGGCAATCCTCTCCCAGCACCGTTCCGTCGATCAACTCCTGCGGGTCATACACACAACGGTGCCCGTCGCTGAAGGCC
>JAYVRP010000675.1:0-1576 GCA_043776215.1 Rhodoferax sp.
AGCTCAGGGCAGGCGCTTCGACAGGCTCAGCGCGAACGGGATTTTGAGTGGTCAGCGTTCCATTTGATTCAACGCGATTACTGGCCGCAGCAGCTTGAACCCCGCGCGTCCGGCGCGCACCACGTGTTTCCAGGGGCGCTCGCTCAAGGCCGTCACGGGCAATAGACAAAATTCCCCTGCACGGTGCAGAACCCGCGCGGACCCTGCAGGATCGGTCCCACCTGGTTGAGACGCGTGCCATTGCTGTCCCAGCATCCGGACGGGTCGCACGAAGAGATCGTGGGGGGTCGCGGCGCGGCACTGGCGGCGGCGGGAGCGCCGGTCGGCGACACCATCGACGGAACGACCGGGGTCTGCACCGGCGCGACCACGGTGGGTGGCTGGTAAGGGGCCGGACGCCGTGACGCGTGTGGTGGCGTGGACGCAGGCGCCATTGGCAATTGCGCCGGGGCATCGGCACCGGCCGGTCCGGCGGTCTCCTGGCCCCAGCCCGATGCCACCATGGACAGGCTCAGCAAGGCGATCGACAGGCAGAAGCGACGCATGTGCGGCTACGCCAGCCGGAACACTTCGACCTCGGCCGAGCGTCCCTTGACCCGCACCGTCGGCATCGGTGTCAGCGCCTGCGGCGCCCGCAGCTGGGCGCGTGTCACGCCGCTGACCAGGATGGAGCTGCCGAACTGCTTGTTGAGCGTCTCGATGCGTGACGCCACGTTCACCGCGTCGCCTACCAGCGCGTAGGCCATGCGCTCGCTGCTGCCGATATTGCCCGCCACCACCGTGCCCGAGTGGATGCCGATGCCGTGGCGCAACTCGCGCTGGCCCAGCGCGTGCCGCCGGGCGTTCCAGGCCTCGAGGCGCGCCTGCATCTCCAGCGCGGCGGCGACCGCCCGGTCGGCATGCCGAGGGTCGGACAAGGGCGCGCCGAACACCGCCTCGATCTCGTCGCCGATGAATTGCAGCACCAGGCCGCCGTGCGCGCGGATGGCTGCGTCCATTTCGGTGAAATAGGCGTTCAGGCCGGCCACCACCTCGTCCGCCGGGCTGGACTCCACCCAGGCAGTGAAGTCGCGCAGGTCGGAGAACAGGATGGTGACCTCGCGCTGCCCGCCACTCAATGAGGCGCGCCCGCTCAGGATCTCGTCGCGGATTTGCGGGCTGACGTATTTGCCAAAAGCGTCGTGCATGGTTTCCCGGTCGCGCAGACCGCTCACCATGCGGTTGAAGCCCTCGGTCACTGCGCCGAGCTCATCGTTGGAGACCACCGGGCACAACACATCGAGGCGGCCCTGTTCCACTTCGGCCATCGAGGTTTGCAGCCGGCGCAGGGGTTCGGCCACACTTCCGGCCACAAAGCTTGCCAGGCGCACCGAGATCAGCAGGCCGGCGGTCACCAGCGCGACCTGCACGACGACCAGGTTGCGCACGATCACGTCGGCCGATGCGGCGTCCGCGCCCTGCAGGGCGTTGGTGCGCACCAGCGTGGCGACCGAGAGCACCACCATCGGCAGCACACTCATCAGCAGGAACAGCACCACCAGCCGGGTGCGCACCCGCAGGCGCGGCGCGCCGGTGG
>JAYVRP010000676.1:0-5001 GCA_043776215.1 Rhodoferax sp.
GCCATCACGGCCAAGGGCTGGCAGGCGGTGATCGACACCAACCTGACCGGCGGTTTCCTGGTGGCCCGCGAGTGTTATGTGCAGGCCATGCAGCAAGCCGGTGGCAGCATCGTCAATATCGTGGCGGACATGTGGGGCTCGATGCCCGGAATGGCCCACAGCGGCGCCGCGCGCGCGGGCATGGTCAGCCTGACCGAAACAGCGGCGCTCGAATGGGCGCATAGCGGGGTGCGCGTGAATGCCGTGGCGCCGGGTTACATTGCCTCCAGCGGCATGGACCACTACCCGCCCGAACACGGGCCCCGCCTGCGTGCCATGGCCGCCACCGTACCCCTGGGCCGGTTCGGCAACGAGGCGGAAACCTCGGCCGGAATCGTCTTTCTGCTCAGCCCGGCGGCGTCCTTCATCAGCGGCACCACCCTGCGCATCGATGGCGCCCGCCCGCAGGTGCGCATGGGCTGGCAGGCCCAACACGCCGACGCGTCGGTGGCCGATCGCGATGCGGTCAAACCCTTCGACGGCTTTCACCGAGCCGTCACTCCACGCGTATTTTCTGTCTGAACCCCGAGGCCCACCCACCATGCAATACAGCCACGAACATCTGGAAATCCAGAACACCCTCAAGCGTTTCATCGACGCCGAAATCAACCCGCACGTCGACGAATGGGAGGAGGCCGAAATCTTCCCGGCCCACGAAGTGTTCAAGAAGCTCGGCAACCTGGGCCTGCTGGGCCTGACCAAACCCGAGGCATTTGGCGGGTCTGGCCTGGACTACTCCTACGCACTGGCGATGGCCGAGGGCCTGGGGCACATCCACTGCGGCGGCATTCCCATGGCCATCGGGGTGCAGACCGACATGTGTACCCCGGCGCTGGCGCGTTTCGGCAGCGACGAACTCAAGCACGAGTTCCTTGCGCCGGCGATCACGGGCGACATGGTGGGGTGCATCGGGGTGAGTGAACCCGGTGCCGGCAGCGACGTGGCCTCGATCAAGAGCCAGGCCCGCAAGGACGGCGACGACTACCTCATCACCGGCCAGAAAATGTGGATCACCAACAGCCTGCAGGCCGACTGGATGTGCATGCTGGTCAATACCGGCGACGGCCCGCAGCACAAGAACAAGAGCCTGGTGATGGTGCCCATGCGGGATGGCCCGGGCGGCAAACTCACCAAGGGCATCGAGGTCGCGCGCAAGATCCGCAAGATCGGCATGAACTCCAGCGACACCGGCCTGATTTATTTCGACGAGGTGCGTGTGCCGCAACGCAACCGCATCGGTGCCGAAGGCCAGGGCTTCATGTACCAGATGATGCAGTTCCAGGAAGAGCGCCTGTGGGCGGCGGCCAGTGCCATCCAGGGCCTGAGCACCTGCATTGAATTGACGATCGAATGGGCGCAGGAGCGCAAGCTGTTCGGCTCGACCCTGGCCGACCAGCAGTGGGTGCAGTTCAAGCTGGCCGAAATGAAGACCGAGGTGGAGTGCCTGCGCGCGCTCACCTACCGCGCCTGCGAGCTCTACATCCAGGGTCAGGATGTGACCGAACTGGCTTCGATGTGCAAGCTCAAGGCCGGCCGGCTCAACCGCATCGTGCCCGATGGGTGCCTGCAGTTCTGGGGTGGCATGGGCTTTACCTGGGAAAACCGTGTGTCGCGCAAATACCGCGACGGCCGCCTGGCCTCCATCGGTGGTGGTGCGGATGAAGTAATGTTGGGTATCCTCGCCAAGACGATGGGAATTGCCAAACGGCCACCCAAAGCCTGATCCCGCCCTTTCCTGGAGATTCCGTTGAGCCCAAACAGCAGCCACGACCCGAGCACCACCTACCGCCGGGATGAAAGCACCGAACTGGACGCCATGGCGTACCTGGTGACGCGCTTCGCCACCCGAGAGATTGCGCCGCACGTACAGGAGTGGGACCAGGCCGGCGAATTCCCGCGCGCGCTCTACACCCGTGCCGCCCAGCTGGGCCTGCTGGGTCTGGGTTACCCGGAAGACCTGGGCGGCACCCCGGCATCCCAACGCATGCGCAACGTGGCGACGCTGGCGATGGCGCGGTTTGGCACCAGTGGCGGTGTGGGTGCCAGCCTGTTCTCGCACAGCATCGGCCTGCCACCGGTTTTGCGCTACGGCGCACCAGAGCTGCAACGCGAGGTGATCCCGCCAGTCCTGCGTGGCGAGAAGATCGCCGCGCTGGCCATCACCGAGCCCGGTGGAGGCTCCGATGTGGCAGCCTTGCGCACGACGGCCCGCCTGGACGGTGACGAGTGGGTGATCGACGGCGAAAAGACCTTCATCACGTCCGGCATGCGCGCCGATTTCCTCACGCTGGCCGTACGCACCGGCGACGCGGATCCGGCGGCCCCCATGGGGGACACCGCATCACCCCAGGCGCGTGGCGCGCGGGGCGTGTCGCTGATCGTGGTTCCCGGCGACGTCAAAGGCCTGTCGCGCACCCGGCTCGACAAGATGGGCTGGCATTGCTCGGACACGGCGCAGCTGCGCTTCGATGGCGTGCGTGTGCCGGCACGTTACCTGGTGGGTGCGGCAGGCCAGGGCTTCAAGATGATCATGGGCAACTTCAATGCCGAACGGCTGGGCATGTCGGTGGCAGCCTTGGGTTATGCGATGGCGTGTTACGACGAGGCGCTGGACTGGGCGCGTCAGCGCCGGACCTTCGGGCAGGCCCTGGTCGAGCACCAGGTGATCCGCCACAAACTGGTGGACATGCAGATGCGGATCGGCTCCACCCAGGCCTGGGTGGACGCCTTGTCCGACCGGTCCGACGCGGGCGAGGCCCTCGTCGGCGGCGAGACCACGGCACACTGGGTGGCCCAGGTGTGTTTGCTCAAGAACCACGCCACGCAAACCATGCAGTTCTGTGCCGATCAGGCGGTGCAGATCCTGGGTGGCATGGGCTTCATGCGTGGTACCCGCAGTGAGCGCATTTACCGCGAGGTCAAGGTCATGATGATCGGTGGCGGCTCCGAGGAAATCATGAAGGAGCTCGCGGCGCGCCAGTTGGCCCTATGACGCGCGCCCGTGCCGGTGCGCCAGCGATGGTGGCCGAATTCGAGCCCGAGTTCGTCATCGGGTTGACGAAGATCTTCGAGGAAATGGTGGTCTTCAACCAGACTCTGGGTTTCAAGGTCACCAAAATCCGGCCCGACAGCGTGAGTGCGCGCATCCTGATGCGGCCCGAGCTCGTGGGGCACTACAGTTACAACCGCCTGCATGGCGGGGTCATCAGCGCCAGCCTCGACAACATCGGGGCGCTGGCCGTGATGGCCGCCATCGGCGCACGCCACATGGACGACTCGCCGGCCGCGCGCTTGCAGCGGTTTGCCAAACTCGGCACGATCGACCTGCGGGTCGACTACCTGCGTCCGGGCATCAGCGACTACTTCGACATGCACGCGCAGGTGCTGCGCCTGGGCTCGCGCGTGGCCTCCACACGCATGGAGTTTTGCGGGGCCGATGGACGGCTGATGTCGACCGGGGCGGCGGCGTATATGGTGGCGTGAACCGGAGGTGGTGGCCGTCTGGCAAACCGTCTTCGCCAGCCTATCCGCATCGATTGCCAGGAGACTCTCGGTGATGGGTGTGACCGGTCTCGTTCACCGTGAAGTCGCATCCACCAACATCCGTGCGGCAGGCAGTTCTGGATAGGCCTTGTGCATGGCCTGTGCGCCTTGGCGCAGACGCGTGCACCAACCTTTGCCGCGTGTGAGGATGTCGGCCAGCGCCTCGTCGAGTGCTTCTTGTTGATGCTCCCACAGAAAATCGAACAGGCAGGCCGCCTGTGCCAGGTCTTTGGCGGACTTGGCGCGAAAAGAGCCTGTACGTTCACCAAAGACCACGAGCTTGTGCAGCGCGTAGCGCGCCGGTGCCGGCACATTGACCAGTACAGCACCCTCGGCGCAGAAGAGTACTGCCTGCGCAACGCCTTCGAGAGAAAACTCCATGAACGGCAAAGGCTGCAACGTAATGTGCAGTTGCGGGTGGGGATGGGGTGTGCTGCCCCCTCGATGCAGGGGCGTCAGAAAATCCAGGCGGAAGTCCGGCTCGGCCGGAATCAGGTAAGTGCCTCCCGTCTTGCCGCTCAAGCCTGAGACTGGCAGAAACCCCATTTCCAACGACGTGATGGCCTCATCGGTCCTGACTTCGACATTGTTGGGGAGCACCAGTGAAAGCCTCTTGCCCGCGTGGGCAAAGTCAATGTCCTGCGTACGTTCCTGACCACCCCACTTGACGCCCAGCATGTTGCCGAATGCAAGAAATGCGTGGGTACCGATAAGGACACCGCCCGCTCCGAAGAATCCGTAGTCAGCCAGGCGGCGGATGACACGGAAGTGCCTCGGTAGCAGGGTTGAGCAACCCAGCGCAATGGCCGAACGTGCCAATGGCCCCAAGGCAGCCAATGCGCTGGGCGCGCCTTTCTTGGCCATGAGTTTTTTCAGGGGCTCGCCGTCCGGCCCGACATAAACCTGGCGCAGCTTGCCAGACGGCTCTGTGTACTGGAAATACCAGTACTTGCGGCCTTTGACCGTCTTGGCATTGAAGGATCCTTGCAGGTCCGAGATGCTTCGGACGTGGTCCGCGCCAAGGGCAGCATCAAGCAACTGTGCGTAGGATGTCTGCGTCGAAAGAGAGAGGTCCGAATACAGAGGTGAGGGCACGGTGACTGGTTATACTAGTTTCTTAATTTTTCTAGTATAACGACCAACTGAATTTGGGGACCTTCAATGCCTGTGACATGTCCATAACGCTCCCAGGATCAGGCCGGTGGGGCGCTCGGCGCAGCGAAATAAAGGAGGAGCCCGCAAGCCGCAGGACATTCGCGCAGCCGAGCGCCCCACCGGCCTGATCCCGCAGACCCAGTGCCGCAGCACCAAAGACTTCCGCCTAAAACCGCGCCGTCAGATTCACGTGGAACTTGTTGTCCCCGGCCCTGGGCAGGGTCGGGTTGGCGGCGGTGCCCAGCACGCTGCCGGTGACGATAC
>JAYVRP010000677.1:0-1574 GCA_043776215.1 Rhodoferax sp.
GCTCTCGGGCGGCTCCTGGCCGTCCTTGCCGCCCGACACATACCATTGCGTCCAGGGAATGGCGTAACGCGTGCCCTGAATGTGCTGGGCGAAATAGTCGCGCGCGTCGAGCATCGGGTCCAGACCGCCGGGGCCCGGCCACGTGGCGGCATCATGGTCGTTGCTGTCACCCCGGGTGTAATAGAGGGCACGTTCGATCGTGTTGACCTTGATGTCCACACCGATGTCGGCCCAGTGGCGCTTGACCAGCTCGAGGGTGTCGACCGCGTCGGGGTACAAGGTGGGGATCACGTCGATCGAGAAGAACACTTTCTGGCCGTCCGGCCGCAGCCGGAACTTGTCGGCGTCGCGCTTGTTGTAGCCGATGCGGTCCAGGATTTCGTTGGCCTGCTTGAGGTCGAAGCTGGTGAACTGGCGCGAGAGCTTCTCGTTGTACCAGGGGTGGCCCGGCCGCGGGCCGGTCTGGAAGGGCTCGGATTGCCCGAGGTAGACGATGTCGATGATTTCCTTGCGGTTCATGCCCAGCGAGAGCGCCTGTCGGAACTGTTTGTTGGCAAACATCTCGCGCATCTTGGGGTCTTTGTGCGTCAGGTTGAGGTAGATCTGCACCTGCTGTGCCCCGGCGTTGACGAGTTCGATCAGGCGGTAACCGCCTTTTTGCATGTTCTGCGACAGGGTGGGCTTGTTCTGCAGGGAGTCGATGTGCCGCTCCTGGATGTCGAGCTTGCCCGACAACGCGTCCAGCATGAGCGACTCCACATCTTGCGCGATGCTGAAGCTGAGGCGGTCGATGTAGGGCAGTTGCTGGCCGGACTGGTCCACTTGCCAGAAGTAGGCGTTACGTTCCATGACCACCCGTGTCACGCCACCGGAATAAGCTTCGGTGACGACCCATGGGTCGAGCGTGGGTTTTTCGGTGTTGCCCCAGCGCGCCGGGATCTCGATGTCGCCCAGTTTGGCGCGAAACAGCGAGGGCCAGTCGTTCAGGTTCGCCGCCTTGGCGTCGTTGGCCACGTTCTGGTTGTACTTGGGGTGGAACTTGCTGCCGTAGTGTTTGGGGAACAGCGTGGGGTACTGGCCCAGCGGTGTGGCGAGTTGCTCCAGAAACAATGCATAGGGGGTGGCGAAGACGAACTTCACCGTCGTGTCGTTGACCTTGGTTACCACCGCCGGCTTGTTGGCGATGACCAACGTGGACGGTACCGATTTGTACAACTCCGCGTTCTTGGCGCAGTCTTCGATCGAGAACACAATGTCGTCGGCAGTGAAAGGCTTGCCGTCCGACCATTTCATGCCAGGGCGCAGATAAAAGGTGAATTCGGTCGAGGTGGCGTTGACCTCCCACTTCTCGGCCACACAGGGCAACACCTCCGTGAAGGCCAGGTTCCAGCGCACCAGGCCCTGGTTGCCCACCATGCGAAGTATGCCGTTGTGGTCGGCGCTGCCACGCAGCCCACGCCGCAAGGCCCCGCCGTACACCCCGACCTTCTCCGCCTGGATCACCAGTGGTTTCGAGGGAAGGCGCTGCGCCAGCGCTGGCAGCTTCTTTTCGCTGACCAGTTTGGCCAGGGCTG
>JAYVRP010000678.1:0-4985 GCA_043776215.1 Rhodoferax sp.
ACTGCCACAACCAGCGAATTGAGGAACTTCCAGTGCATCAGGTAGGGGGGCTCGAGGATCTTTGCGAAGTTAGCCAGCGTGGGCGTGAAGACCCAGCGGCCCGCATAGATGTCCACGTACTCCTTGAAAGCGGAGGAGGCCACCCAGTAGATCGGCACCAGGATCACGAGCGCGAGCAAAGTCATTGCCAGCCACTGCAGGGGTACCCAGAGTCGTTTTGTCATGGTGTGGCCCTCAGCGGCGGAACACAGTCCGCGTGTGGATGACCACCAGTACCGCCAGTGGCAGCACGAGCAGATAGGACAGCGCACTGGCGTAGCCCATATCGGAATACTTCATGCCCTGGTAGTAGATGAAGTGGCCCAGCGTCTGCGTGGCGTTGCCTGGGCCGCCGTTGGTGATCAGGTAGACCTGATCGAAGACCTTCAGCGCAAAGATCGTCTTCAGTACCGCCGCGATGCCGACCACCGGCCAGATCAGCGGCAGCGTCACGTCGCGAAAGACCTGCCACTCGGTGGCGCCGTCGACGCGGGCCGCCTCCTGCGCGTCGCTAGGCACCGAGGCCAGGGCACCGATGAACATCATCGCGACATAGGGTGTCCAGTGCCACACATCGGAGCTGACGACGATGGCCATCGCGCCGACGGGCGAGCCGAGCCAGTTGGGCACCGGGCCGGTGAGGCCAATCACTCCGGCCAGGCTGGCGACGAAGCCGTACTCCGCATTGAACATGAAACGCCAGTTGATGCCGATCAGCGCCGGACTCATCGCGAAAGGCAGGATCAGCATCGCGCGCAGTGCGCCGCGCACACGGCCGCCCGGGAAGAGCAGCAGGGCACAGCCAAGCGCGAGCACCAGGGTCAGCACGACCGACGTGACGCAGAACACCAGGGTCGCCCAGGCCGAGTTCCAGAACTGCGGATCCTGGAACGCGCGGGTGTAGTTGTCGAACAGCCACGAGATCTGGCTCCACCCGTCGGACGGCATCCACAGTGCCTTTGACTCCGCCGACCGGTTCAGGCGCCAATCGCGAAAGCTCAGGTAGAAGGCCTGCGCGAGCGGCCACAGTGCAGACAGCATGACCGCTACAACGCCTGGCAGAACCAGGATGTATTTGATCCAACGCTCGTGCATCGTGGCGCCCCTGGCGGCTTCGGGTCGGCCTGCCGCCGTCAGCGCGCGCCGCGGCGCAGCGCGCGTTGCGAGTCGCTCGCAGCGGCATCGAGCAACGCCTTGACGTCGCCGCCGCCCGCAGCCTTGTTGATCGCCTGCGACAGCACGTCACCGACCTCTGGCCAGACAGCGATCATCGGCAGCATGCGTGAACTCTCAAGGCTCGTGGCCCCGACCCCAGGCACGCCGCTGTTGGCCTTGTTGATCTCGGCATCGCGCATGTTGGCCACCTGCACCACCACGTTGTTGACGATGGCCTTGCCGGCGACGCTGCGCTCGATGGCATTCTTCTTCTCAAGATCCGGATTGGAGGCCCACTTCAGGAACTCCCACGCCGCATCCTTGCGCGTCGAGTACGACGACAGCGCCCAGGCATGCACGTTGACCAGGGTCACCGGCGGCTTGCCCGCGTAGCCGGGCATTGCGGTGAAGGCGACCTGGTCGGCGCGCAGGACCGAGTCCTTCGGGTTGATAGCGGCCGAGTAGAACCACCACCACACCGGGATCATCGCCACCTTGCCCTGGGCGAAGGAGACGCGTGCGTCCTGCTCGGTGTTCGAAACGGCGCCGTCACCACACAGCTTGAGCCGGGTTTGCAGGCCCACGTAATCCTCGGTCGCTTTGACGGCCTGCGGCGTGGTCCATGCCGGCTGGCCCTTGCTGTCCAGCACCTCGGCGCCCGCCCCCCACAGGAAGTTCGCCCACAGGAAGAGGTTTTGACGGTTGCCGTCAGCACCGAAGTAGCAGCCCAGGGGCGCTATGCCGAGATTGGCGGCGCGGATTTTCTGCCCGGCGGCGGCCACGTCGTCCCAGGTGGCGGGGGCCTTCAGGCCGAGCTTGTCGAAGATGTCCTTGCGGTAAAAGAACAGCTGCGCATGGCCGCGCATCGGCAGACCCAGCAGCTTGCCGTCGGCGCTCGAGGCGTCGAGGAATCCGGGCGGATAGCGCTTCAGATCGAGCCCGTCGCGCTTGGCCAGCGGCGCCAGCGGCGTCAGCCAGTAGGCGTTCGGCGGGCCCCAGGCGTCCATGAAGTTGATGACGTCGAAGTCACTGCTCTTGGCTGCCCCGGTGCTGGAGATTTTTTCCTGCAGCGCCTTGAACGGGGTGAAGTTCCATTCCACCTTGATGCCGGTCAGCTCCGTGAACTCGGCGTCGCGCAGCTGCAGGCCCTGGAACTGAGGTGTTTCCACCGCCAGCACCCGCACGGTCTGACCGGAGAAGGGTTTGCCGGGCTTCAGGCCGTAAGGCACCTGGCCCTGTGCCAACGCTGCGGCAGCCCAAAGCCCCACCAGCGCGAAGCCGGCAAGACGCGAAATCAGTCGAAGCATGAATAACTCCTTGTCTCTTGGATGCAACCTAGAGCGCGTGGCATGGCGCCATCTAGCTCAGATGTACAGAATGTTGCCGATCGACCTATCGGTGGTCCAATACATCCAGGGGCCCTGATTAAGACGACAGGAGTATTAATGACGCTTGAAGCCAGGCAACTTCGCTACTTTGTTGCGGTCGCCGAGGAGTTGCACTTCGGCCGCGCAGCGGTCCGGCTGCACATGTCGCAGCCGCCGCTGTCGCAGCAGATCCGTCAGCTTGAAGAACTGCTGGGTGTGCAGCTGTTCGAGCGCACCAAGCGCTCGGTCAAGCTCACCTATGCTGGCCAGGTGCTCCACGGCCAGGCCTGCACCGTGCTCAGCGATCTCGACGACGCGGTCGACACCGTGCGCGCGGCAGCGCGGGGTGAGGCCGGTTTCCTGCGCTTTGGCTGCACCGCCGCGAGCGCCTATTCAGTCGTCCCGACCCTGATGCGCGCTTTCAAGGAGCGCTATCCGCGGGTCGAGGTGGCACTGCACGAGCGGATTTCATCGGATCAACTGCGTGATCTGCACGATGCCCGTCTGGACATCGGTCTGGTGCGCCTTCCGATCGACCAGCCGGGTCTGGTGGCGCATAAGCTTTTGGAGGAGTGTCTGGTCGTAGCCATACCGGTTGATCATCCGCTGGCCTCTGAACGAATCGTCGACATCAGCGATCTGCAAGGCCTGCCGTTTATTGGGTTCTCGCGCGAAGGCGCGCGCTACTTTCACAACATGATCGAAGGCATGCTTGGCGCGAGCCACGTCTCGCCGAAGGTGGTCCAGCGGGCGACTCAGATGCATGTCGTCGTCGCCTTGGTCAGCGCCGGCCTGGGGCTGGCGGTGGTGCCCGATGCAGCGGCGCGCGTGCTCGTCGACCGGGTGGTTTACCGGCCGCTGCGGGCCGACCGGCTGCCGCGACCCGAGCTGCATTTGTGCTGGCGCCGCGACGACCCGACGCCTCTGGTGTGCAACTTCGTGGCGCTGGCACGCGAGGTGGCATCTCAGAAGTGGCCATGACGCCGCGGCGGTCAGTAAGTCGCAGTCGCACCTAATCGAGGTGGCTGGCTGTATTGGACTGACGCTCTGTGCGTCGGTACTGTACGGCTCAAACCGAAGGAGTCTGCAATGAGACCAAACACACTGAAGACCCTGGCCCGTGAGGGGCGCGTCGCCGTGAACGCATGGGTGTCGATGGGCAGCAGCTACCTGGCCGAGATCCTCGGGCACGCGGGGTTCGACGCCGTGACCATCGATTTGCAGCACGGCGCCTATGGCTTCGACACCGCGGTGCAACTGCTTCAGGCCGTCTCGTCGACACCAGCGATCCCACTGGCGCGCAGTGCGGGCGCCACGCTGGCCGAGATCAACAAGCTGCTGGATGCTGGCGCCTATGGCGTGATCTGCCCGTTGATCGAGACCGTTGACGAGGCCGCAGCCTTCGCGCGCGCCTGCCGCTATCCGCCGCGCGGCGTTCGCAGCTACGGCCCCGCGCGGGGCCTGACCTACGGCGGCATGGACTACCCGCAGCATGCAAACGACCATGTGCTGTCGTTGGCCATGATCGAGACGATTCCGGCATTGGCGGCGGTCGAACGCATCCTTGACGTCGATGAGCTCGATGGCATCTACATGGGCCCAAGTGACCTGGGGCTGGCGATGGGGATCGGCCCCAACGCCTGGCCGGCCAAGGAAATGGCTGACGCGGTGGCGCATGTGCTCGAAGCCGCGCAGCGCCGCGGTAAGTATGCGGGCATCTTCGCCAGTTCGGTTGAGATGTCGCAGGCCATGAGCGGGCTCGGCTACCACCTGGTCACCCCCGGAAACGACGCGCAGTTGCTGCGCAGCGCCGCCAGCGACCGGATCAGCAGCATTCAGCGCGCGGCGCCGACAGTGGCTTCAGCGCCCGCCGGCTGAAACCACACCGGCACCGCGGAAAAGCATCGAGTTGGCAGATACCTTGCTGCTTGACTTGTGCGCGAATCAACCTTCTTGCCATCCCCCTTGCGGCTGCCAACGCCGACATCCAAGGTGTTCTCATGACCCGACCATTACTCGGTTGCATTGCCGACGATTTCACAGGCGCGACCGACCTCGCCAACAACCTGGTGCGCAGCGGCATGCGCACGGTACAGGTCATCGGTGTGCCAGCCGATGGCTTGGCGCCAGATGACGCCGATGCGATCGTGGTGGCGCTCAAGTCACGCACCATCCCGGCGGCCGACGCCGTGGCGCAATCGTTGCAGGCGCTGCGCTGGCTGCGTGCGCAGGGCGCACAGCAGATCTACTTCAAGTACTGCTCGACCTTCGACTCCACTCCGACGGGCAATATCGGGCCAGTGACCGACGCGCTGCTGGACGCGCTCCACGGCGTTGACCAGGGTTTCACCGTGGTGTGCCCGGCCTTCCCCGAAACCCAGCGCACAGTGTTCAAGGGCCACCTGTTCGTCGGTGACGTGCTGC
>JAYVRP010000679.1:0-1569 GCA_043776215.1 Rhodoferax sp.
TGGTGACCGCAGTCGCGAAGATCAGCAGGAACATGTGGTCCAGCGCGTGGCCGAGGTTCAGCAGGCGGGAGGTGCTTCGGGTGATCGACATGGTGCGGGTGTGTGATGGTTGGGCAGTGGGGTTCCGCATTTTCCGTCAATTGGCGTGCGTCGATTTTGCGCTGTCAATCCTGCGGCTTGACTTGCCACTGGTTCAGGCTGACACTGACCCGCAGTCCTTGGCGCGGCTTCCCTGGTGCGGCGCCTTTGCACCAGCAGCCGCGAAGGTTCCAGGCATCCCCACTCCAGGTGGGATCCAGCACGTGAGGTAACCCCATGTATGTCTGCCAGAGTCGTCGAGCAGCGATCATTGCCACGTTGTCGATGCTGGCGTGGCCCCTGGCCCGCGCCCAGCGGCCCGCCCGTGTCGGATGGTTGTCCCTCGCGTCCACCGGGGTGTATGCCGAGATTACCGGGCGCGCCTATGTCCTGGGGTTGCGCGAGGCTGGTTACGAGGAGGGCCGCAACCTGCTGCTGCTTCGGCGCTCTGCCGAGGGGGACGTGTTCAAGGTCCGCGCGCTGGCGCGCGAACTGGTCAGCGCACAGGTGGACGTGATCTTTGCCCCGTCCAAAAATCTGGCCGATGCGGCGTGGGCCGCCAGCCGCAGTATCCCGACCGTCATCGCCACGGTGACCGACCCGGTAGTGGTGGACTACGCCGTATCCCTTGCGCGACCTGGCAAACACATCACGGGCGTCACGACGGCGAGTGCCGAGCTGATCGGCAAGCGGCTGCAGTTGTTGACCGAGCTGGTGCCTGGCTTGCGGCGCGTCGCGGTGCCGATCGATCCCGACCTCCTGGCCAGCTGTGCGGAAGAAATGAAACTGATGGACAAGGCCGCCCAGACGCTGGGCATCACGCTGGTGCGCGTCGTCCTGAAGACCGAGGCGCCCGACGTGGAGGCGGCGGTGCGTTATGCCGTGTCCATGAAGGCGCAGGCCATCCTCACGGCGCCGATGACGTCGAACTACTTCAAGCTGGACCTCATGGCGACCGAGGCCAAACGGTTGCGGCTGCCATTCGTGCACGACATTCCCCAACTCGCGAACGACGGTCTGGCGGTCTATGGCCCGGACTTCGAGGACATCTTCCGGCGTGCCGGGCACTACACCGCGCGTATCCTCAAGGGCGAAAAACCAGCCGAGATGGCGATCGAAGAGCCGCGCAGCTTCAAGTTCATCCTCAACATGGCAACTGCCAGGGCATTAGGCCTCACGATCCCGCAGTCGGTGCGGTTGCGGGCGGACCAGGTGATTGAATAATGCGCCGGCGCGCGCTTCTGTCTGCAGTCGCCGGTGGTTTCGGCGGTCTGGCGGTGGGCGTGCGCGCCCAGCCCGCCAACAAGATTCCGGTGATCGGCTTCCTGACCATGGGTGGGGTGGATTCGTTGGCGCAGTTCCAGCATGCGATGCGCGACCTGGGTTATGTCGAAGGCCGCAGCTATGCGATTGTGCGGCGGTCCTCCGAGGGCAGCACGCAGGCCTTGCCCGGTCTGGCGGACGAACTCGTGCGCCTGAACGTCGACGTAC
>JAYVRP010000680.1:0-1569 GCA_043776215.1 Rhodoferax sp.
TGCCAGCGTTGTGCAGCACAATCCAGTCTTCATTTCCCACCCTCAAAGGCAAGCGCATGCGCGTGCTCGGATCGAAGGCGATTGAATCCTTGTTGTCCATCCAGCAGTGCGTCGAGGTGGTGGACGGCGCCATGCGTGCCTTGTCACTGCAGGAGGTGCTGTCGCCATTACGCACAGTGATACCGCTCGCACCGCCCAATGCCAGGGGGGTAATGCCGGGTGCCATGCTGGCGCACGGGCGCTTCGGCGTGAAAGTGCTGGCCCTGTACCCCGGCAACGGGGCGTTGGGCCTGCCCAGCCACGCAGGGGCGGTGGTGTTGTTTGATGCCGCCACCGGCAGCCCGGTGGCGGTGCTGGAGAGCAACAGCCTGACCGCCTTGCGCACCGCTGCCGCCAGTGCCGTGGCCACCCGTGCCCTGGCCCGGCCCGGCAGCAGTGTGCTGGCGCTGCTGGGCACCGGGCACCAGGCCTTGTGGCATGTGTGTGCGCTGCGCACGGTGATGCCCGTCACGCGGCTGCAGCTATGGAGCCGCAGCCTTGCCAGCGCGGCCCATTTCAGGGAGGCACTCGGGCCAATCGACGGTGTGCAGGTGGTGGTGATGGACACCGCGCGCGACGCGGTTGCCGGGGCCGACGTGGTGTGCACCGTGTCGTCGTCGCGCGAGCCTATCCTGCAGGGCGCGTGGCTGGTGCCGGGGCAACACGTGAACCTGGTCGGTGCCAGTGTCGCCAGCGCCCGGGAGGCCGACAACGAGGTGGTGTGCCGCAGCCGGTTTTTTGTGGATGCACGCGCCAGTGCCGCCGTGCAGGCGGGCGAGTGGCTGCAGGCACTGCGGGATGGCGCGGTCGAAGAATCGCACCTGCGCGGCGAGATCGGCGAAGTGTTGCTCGGCCGCATTCCTGGGCGCCTTCAGGAGACGGATATCACCGTGTACAAGTCACTCGGTCATACCGCGCAGGATCTGGCCGCGGCCGACGCCGTCTACCGCAACGCGCTGGGCCGTCCGGATGTTCCCGACATGGCCTGGTAGAAAATGCAAGCGGCAGGCATTGCGCGACGCAGATTTTTCGCCCTTGTTCCGTTGGCGATTGTCGTTGCGGCATGTGATGACGCATCGTCGGACTCGGCAGCGGATGGCGTGCAACAACGCCTGGTCGGCACCTGGCTTCGTGATTACGAAGAACAAGGCACGCGGGTGCGGCGAATTCTGGTCTTGCAGGCCGACGGCAAATTTCACGAGGAATCTGCGATGGTGGCGCCCGGTGCGATGGTGCCGGAGGCATCGCGGGGCTCCGGCGAGTGGGTTTTTGACGGAACCAACCTCAAGCGCCGCTACACCCTGATCAATGGCAAACCGGTGTCTGCACCGACCGTTCCATTTGCCACGTTCGAGATCCGATTCGCCTCGCGCACGCAGTTCATCGGGCTGGATCGTGTGCGCAAACTCGAGGTGGTGTACGAGCGCGTGTCCGAGGGGACCCTCCCTTGAGCACCCCTACTTGCCCGGCAACACAGCCGTGCCCAACGGCACCGCCGTCACGCTGTTTTGCGGCGAGCCGTCGATCAGG
>JAYVRP010000681.1:0-1567 GCA_043776215.1 Rhodoferax sp.
GCCGCCGCAAGCATGCTGCCATCAAGCGCGACGACATGCATCGTCGCACCCTCCAGCACGATTTGCAGGTAGCGGGCGTTGGTCGCGTTGTAGATGCGCCAGCGCTCGGTCTGGCCGGGCGTCACCATGTCGACGGGCTGGCGCGCCCCATTGACCAGCAATTGGTCGCCTTCGCGTCCGTTGCGGAAATCGGTCGCCGTGTTGGTGGCGATCTGGCCCTGTACGTCCAGCCGCAGGTCGGTGATGAAGACGATCCGCTCCGGCAGCGAAGCCAAGGGGTCGGTGCGGCTACGCACGACAAAGGCCGATGCCAACCCGCGGAATACCTGCTCGTGTGTGGTCTGATGCGGATGGGGGTGGTACCAATACGACCCGGCACTGCCTGCAGGAAGCGCAAAGACGTAGTCCCGTCCGCTTCCTGATGCGACGGGATCCATCGGATTGCCATCCTGGTCGGCCGGAACGGGCATGCCGTGCCAATGCACGGTACTGTCCTGCCCGAGGCGGTTCACGAAGGCTACCCGTACGTGATCACCCTCGTAGGCGTCAATCATGGGCCCCGGGGCGATGCCGTTGTAACCCAGGATCTGGGTACTGAATCCTGCTGTCAGGACCACCGATGCGGGTGCTGCAATGAGGGTGCCCACAAACTTACCAGCGGTGCCCGACTCGTTGGCAAGCAGTGACAAAGACTTCCAGGTCTGCCCGCCAGAAACCACGACACTGGACCCTTGAGCTATTGCCGCGTCACTTGGAGAAGCGCCCATCATTGCCACGGAACCGCCGCCGCCGCCGCACCCCGCGAGTCCGACGGCGGCAAGACCGGAAAGGACAAACCGACGGCGGGATGTTTCCAACGATGTCAGATCGCTATTCATCTGTTGTATCTGGTTCGCGACCTGCTGACGTCGCCGGTCCATTGCTGAGCTTCAACCATGAATGTTTCCACAATGCATTGCACCGTTCGGGCTGAGCCCTTCGACTCCGCTCAGGACAGGCTTGTCGAAGCCCTCGCGAGCCATTTGACAGGCTCAGGACGAACGGAACAAATGTTCTCGCGAAATAGGGAAACCTCGATGGTGAAAGCCAATCCTCAAAGTGCGACGGAGCGCATCTCCAACTGATCGTGTGAATACACGAAGCCCTTGAATGTTTGTGAGTATTCGGGGAAACATTTCCCGCGTCAAGACGATGTGGAAGAGGGATCCTTTCATTGTTGACGCGCGTCAAACAGACCGGGGCTTTTTTTGATTGCTGCTGGACAGTGGGTGCCGACCATGATGATGCTGCCCCCCCCACGACCCAGGCGCCGCTTCACCATCCGGGTGCTTGCGCTGGCGCCGCGCCAGCCGCGTCGATGCCGACGCCAATGGGCGCCCTATGGAGTTTGTCAGGCGGATCGACGTCAGAGTTGTGTTGCCTGTTGGTT
The DNA here is from genome assembly GCA_043776215.1 of Rhodoferax sp. Classification (GTDB taxonomy): domain Bacteria; phylum Pseudomonadota; class Gammaproteobacteria; order Burkholderiales; family Burkholderiaceae_C; genus CAISIP01. The sequence goes on from JAYVRP010000681.1 coordinate 1,430, forward strand.
CCAACGCCTTGTCGCGCCTGTACCTTGGCGTGCATTGGGCCGTCGATGTGATCGCTGGCGCCAGCCCGGCATTGGCCTGGGTCGGCGTGTTGGCAACGGTGTCCCGCCACCGCACCCGGGAGGATGTCAGACGGCGGC
>JAYVRP010000682.1:0-4975 GCA_043776215.1 Rhodoferax sp.
TACGGACGCAGGGTTCTCGGGCGCACTCAAGACGGCACTGCAGTCGGTCAGTGCGGCACAAAACCATTCGACCCGGCTGCAACGGGAAGTACAAATGGAAAATCCGGCGGTCAGCCTTGAAGAGACGATGGTCGCGATCCAGAAGGCCCAGATCGGCTTCCAGGCGACACTGCATGTGCGCAACCGGATGGTCCAGGCCTACACCGACATCATGAACATGCAGGTCTGAGTCCGGTTGGACCGGTGATGCTGGTCAGTGCAGCAGCTGTTGGAGGTTGTCGAACTTCTTTTCAAAGTGCACCAGCCAAGGTTCGGCCAGGTACCGGATCTGCGCATCGTTGTGCAGGATCCGCTGCATGATGCGTGTTTTCTCGGCGCGCTCGTCCGGCAGCAATTCTTCAGTACGCGAGTTAAAGCGCAACTGCTCAATCAAAACGGCGCAGGCACCTTCAAGCCGCACCACGCCATCCCAATCCTCCGCCCTGGCGGCATCCAGCATCTGCAGGCTGGTAGTCTCGATGGCGCGGTAAAAGTCAATCAGCGTCTGCTGCATCGTACGTCTCCAGCCCTCAGGCTGCTCGCAATTGTGGGTAGGTGGTTTGACCGATTTGTTTCCAGCTCTTGGCCAGCGGCTCTATCAGCCGGGCCACCTCCGCCAGCGCAACGTCGTCGTTGCGGGCGTTGGCTTGGGTCAGCCGCAATACGCAGTATCCGTAGAGCCGGTCCAGATTGGCAGCGAGTTCGCCACCCTGCTCCAGGTTCAGGGCGCACTTGAGCCCTTCTTCGAGAATCCGAACGGCGATCACGATCTGCTGGCATTTGGATTTGATGTCTCCACGCTGCAATGCAGCCCGCGCAGCCCCCACCGCTACCAGCAGACCTTCAAACAGCATGTCGACGAGGTTGTGCGGTGTTGCCTGATCCACACTCGTCTCCACGCTGACCCGCCGATAGGCCGACGCCGACTTGCCGGAACGTTGCGTGAACATTTTTTCGAAATCCTTGAATCTATGCAATTGTTATCGGCAGCTGTCAAAGCAACTCAAGCGGTCTCGGCGGCCAACTGGGGGGTGAAACCCTGCCATCAACAGGGTTCACGCCGTCGACTTGTTCCACAGTGTGATTTGCTGGGTGACGTAGGCGTTGAGCGAACTCAGGCTGTTGAGCTGGACATCCAGCGCGTTGTACCGCCGATTCAGGTCGGCCTCCACACGCGACACCTTGATGTTGACCCGGTTCTGGTCCTTGGTGTTGAGATCCAGGGAGCGCTTCAATGACGCGTCCTTGGTGCTGAAGAAGCCGTCGGTGGCCAGCAGGCCTTTAGAGAAGTCCTTGAACTTCAGGGCCACTCCGTTGGTCAGCGTGTTGCCATTGTCGGTTCTGAAGAGTTTCTTGACCTCGTCCCCGTTGGCAAGCGCCACGCCCAGCTTGGTGCTGTCCACGGCCAAGTCGCCCCCGAGTTGCTGCGTGACTCCAATATCTGCCAGGCGCCGGTAGGCCGATCCCGCAGTGGTGGACTGCAGCATACCGCGCAGGGCTGTTTGCAACCCGATCGCAGTGGCGTCGCCTTGCAACAGACCGGCTGTTTTGGTTGCGGCGTCGTACTTGGTCAACTCGTTCAGGGACTGATTGACGGCGTTGAATGCGCTCACAAAGGCGTCGACGGCCGACTTCACCGCACCTTGATTGGGCACTACAACAATGTCGACCGCAGACGTTGTCTGGGTGACCGCGTTGACAGTCACGCCTGAGACGACATCGGTGAATGTGTTGGTAGCCGAACTGACGGGGATGTCGTTGATCTGGATCCTGGCATCGGCCCCGTACTGGATGGCCGACCCGACCACCAACCGGGACAAGCCTGCCGCATCGCCCGTGTCGGCATCTGCATCCACAGGCACTGTCAACCGGAAACCGGCTTGTTCTCCAGTGACCTTGGAACGCAATAGCAGTCGCTGGCCGCTGGCGTCGTTGAGGACCGTGGCGCTGACCCCTGCATTGGCCCCGTTGATCTTGCTGGCGACCGTGGTCACGGTGTCGGCTGCGGTCACCACAATATCCACCGCGGCAACTCCGGCCTGGGGCAGAAATGAAACCGGCACGACGGTCCACTTTCCAAGCTGCAGACGCAGGGTGCCTGCGCCGAGCGCGCCGCCCACCGGCAACAAGGCGGCAGAAGCCGTGGACTGCGCCTTGGCCAGGCTGTCCACCTTGACACTGAAACTGTTCGCCGCAGTTCCACCGATCGCCGATGCGGTGACTGCCGCGGTGTTAGAGGAGGTGGTGGTGACCGCGTTGAAAGTAGTCAGACTACTGAGCGTGCTGGATGCATCCGCCAAAGCAGAAACCAGCGACTTGACTTGACCGAAAGCGGAAATCTTGGTTTGGACTGTCGCAGCCTGCAGCTTCAGGCTGTCCAGTGGCCTTTTCTCCAGGGCCACCAACTGCGACACGATGGACTTGACGTCCAGGCCACTACCAATGCCCGGTGACGATATGGTGCCATTGCCCGTCGATGAAATGGTAGCCATACACCCCTCCTGCGCTAAAAATCCTGCTAAGCCTGATCATTATCTGTTCCAGATTCACTTCCTAAATGCGAAAAAGGACCGCTAAAGCACTGCAAGTAGCCCCAAACGCAAAAGGGCGGCAGATGTTTCATCTGCCGCCGCCCCTGGAAACCAGCGTTTCCCGCCCTGGTTCTTGAGCTTGCCCGCGCCTATTTCAGCAGTGCGAGAACGCCCTGTGGCAACTGGTTGGCTTGCGCCACCATCGCAGTTCCAGCCTGCTGCAGGATCTGGGCCCGCGACAGGTTGGCGGTTTCCTGCGCAAAGTCGGCATCCACGATGCGCGAGCGAGACGCAGAGAGGTTTTCCGAGGTCACCTGCAAATTGGAAATCGTGGTTTCAAAGCGTGATTGCAAGGCGCCCAGATTGGCGCGCGCGCCACTGATGAAAGCCAGCGCAGAGTCCACCGTCTTGAGTGCGTCAGTGGCTTTGGAAAACGTCGTGACGTCCAGATCCGACACCTTCTTGAGCGTTGAGCTCGCATCGGCGGCCAGCACCGTTGAGGTAGTGACATCCAGTGCGAACGACTTTTGCGAATCCAGCGTGATGTTTCCAACCACAGTGGCATTGTCCGCCGTGGTGTCGGACGCCAACGTGATGGCGACGCCTGAGTTGGCCTGGGCGCTGTCGAGCTTTTGCACAGTGACCGCGCCGACGTTGGCTACCGCGGTGTCTGAAACCGTGATGTCGTTACCTGCCGTATTGGTCAGGATGACGGCCGTGCCGCCAGCGTTCAAGGAGGCTGTCACACCTGTCTTGGACGACTGGTCATTGACCGCCGATACGGCGGCAGACAGGCCATCTGCAGTGGCTGTGGCCGACACGGAGAACGCAATCGTCTGGGCGCTGGTGTTGTCCGACTGCAAGGTCAGGGTGTAGGAACCCGTGGCGCCAAACGCCAGACTGAGTTCGGTGCGCGCCGTGGCCGTGACACCGGTATTGGCCGTTTGCGCGTTGACGAGATCTGCATTGGCCCTGGCCGTGCTGTTGACCGCCACCGTGACTGTGGCCGTTCCCAGAGACCCGTTGATGGCCAGGGTTCCAGCCGTCGTGGCATTGGAACCAAACGCAGCCGCAACCCCGTCAGCCCCGGCTGCCAGCAACTGGTTGTTGCCGTAAGCGGCGGTACGCACATTGGCCGTGGCGGCCGTGATAGTCTGGTTGGCATTGGCGCCGACCTGGAACTGCTGCGTTCCAAAACTGCCATTGAGCAACTTGGAGCCGTTGAATTCCGTGGTCTGCGAGATCCGGTCCAGTTCGGACACCAGTTGGCCGACTTCGGCCTGCAGCGCCTGGCGGTCACCCGCACTGTTGGTCGCATTGGCCGACTGCACGGCAAGCTCCCGGACGCGTTGCAGGATGTCGGTCGAAGCCTTGAGTGCGCCTTCCGCCGTCTGCGCCAGCGAGATGCCGTCGTTGGCGTTGCGAACCGCCTGGTTGAGCCCCTTGACTTGGGCATTGAGCCGGTCGGAGATCGCCAGACCGGCGGCATCGTCCTTGGCGCTGTTGATGCGCAAGCCCGAGGACAAACGCGCGATTGAGGTCGACAACGATGCCTGGTTCATACCCAGGTTGCGCTGCGCCGTGAGCGAATTGATATTGGTGTTGATGGTAGACGACATTGAAAACCTCCAGAAAAACTGACTGAACCCGGCATTCCTGCCAGCCTAAACGCCAGTACGAACCTGGCCGCCTTGTCTGTGGCTGCTTCATACCGCCTGCCAGACCACGGGCCTCTCATGCAACCCGTTGGATAGGTTTTCGGGCAATCTTGGCAAAACTTTAGGCCGAACCGTAGAAGTAAGCCGTGATTCGCCGCTTTATCCGTGCAACCGCAGGCATGGCGATCCCCACAATTGCGCCATTGTTCCCAAGTTGTCAGCAGCGTTGCTGGCGCCTTATCCGGCAAACGCGCCGGCCTCTAAAGGAGTTTTTGATGGCCTCGACGATCAATACCAATATCAATTCGCTCACGGCGCAGCGCAACCTGAGCATGAGTCAGGCCTCGCTGTCGACGTCATTGCAAAGGCTTTCCTCGGGTTTGCGCATCAACAGCGCCAAGGACGATGCCGCCGGCCTGGCCATTTCCGAGCGTTTCACGACCCAGATCCGCGGACTGAACCAAGCCGCCCGCAACGCCAACGATGGCATTTCGCTGGCACAGACGGCAGAAGGCGCCCTCAAGGCGTCCAGTGACATCCTGCAGCGCGTCCGTGAACTGGCGGTGCAATCCGCCAACGCGTCCAACAGCGCCGGGGATCGCCAGGCGCTCCAGGCCGAAGTCGGCCAGTTGGTGGCCGAGTTGGACCGCATATCGCAGACCACGGAATTCAACGGCTCCAAGTTGCTGGACGGAACCTTCGGGACGCAGCAGTTCCAGGTTGGCGCCAACTCCAACCAGACCATCA